>DAHVPA010000100.1 GCA_027318525.1 Candidatus Cloacimonadota bacterium
CACCCACCGTTTGGGAGTGGAAAACACTCTGCTGCTGCTTAGGGAATACATCTCCTGAGTAATACAGGAAGGTGGCTTTAGAGGCTGCAAAATAAAGTCTTCAACACAAAAAAACCGGAGCGTAATCAGCTCCGGTTTTATTGTGTCAGAAAGAATATTGTCTTAGCTTTCCGCCATTTTCAGTTTCAATTGGCGGAGGTTTTCCCTGATTTTGGGATGAGCCAGAGCAAGTATCTGGGCTGCCAGGATGGCGGCATTTTTGACACCGTTGATGGCAACTGTGGCAACCGGAACACCCGGGGGCATCTGCACGATGGAATAGAGAGCATCTTCGCCGGACAGGCTGTTGCCTTTGAGCGGAACTCCAATCACGGGCAGGACTGTGTGGGAAGCAATGACTCCCGGCAGATGGGCTGCCATTCCGGCACAGGCGATGATGACCTGGATCCCGCTTTGTTCCGCATCTTTAACCAGTTCCATGGTCTTGGCGGGATTGCGGTGCGCGGAGGAAATATGCAGATCGGAGGCGATTCCCAGTTCATCCAGATGCTTCTGAATAGGCTGGCAGGTCTCAAGGTCGGACTTGCTGCCGATAATGATGCGGACGAGCAGTTGTTGCTGACGGGGGGTCTTCTTTGCAGCAGCTTGCGGTTTGGTTTTATTTGCCATCAACCCTACTTGATATTGCCGGAATCAGGCAGAGAGGTCAGAATCTTGTGAATGTCAGTAATCGAGGTGGCAGTGCCAAGTTCTTTCAGAACATGAGGATTGACGAGCAGCTTGGAAATGTAGGAAAGTGAGAAGAGATGCTGTTTGTCATTATGCAGTAGGAGCATAAAGAAGATATTGACGGGCTGGTTGTCCGGGGCGTCAAAATCGACACCTTCGGTTGTGCGTCCAAACAGGATGCTGGGGACTTTGATTTTGGAGGGATGGAGGTGACGCGGATGCAGGAGGGCGACTCCGTTGCCGATGGCGGTGGAAATCAGCTCTTCGCGGGCGACCACGACTTCATAGAGCCAGCGGGCGTCACGCACTAGCTTCAGTTCCTTGGCTTTTTCGCTGAGGATGCGGATTGCCTCGTATTTATTGTCGGCATGGAAATCGAGGAAGATATTCTCGGGGCGCATATATTCTTCGAAGTGGCAGATTACACGTTTGAGCGCGAGCTGCTTTTCCTCGTTTTCAGAGAGGTTTTCCATCCATTCGTTGAGTGAATCGGCGTCTATCTTGATGGCTTTACCGACCAGTTTGCTTGCGAATACATTGGTGTTGATCATTTCCTGAACGACGTGTTCCGACACTTTCAGGATTTTAGCGGCTTCTGACTTGCTGAGAAACTTTTTAGCCATGACAATACTCCTGTCTATTTACATGATATTAGGTAAGATAATTCAAACAGACGGCACATCCGCCTGATTTTGTCTTGACAAAGTTACTTAATTTTTATAGCTATGGATGGATGGTCAAGAAAATTATTATATTTCTGCTGCTGGGCACTGTGCTTTTTGGGTGCAGCTATTCAGTATACAGCAATGCTTATCCGCATCTGAAAAGGGTTCAAATCCTGGCGTTCGAGAATAAAAGCACCGAATATACGCTGGGCGATATTGTAATAAACAGCCTCTCCGAGCAGTATTCGGAAGATGGCAGGCTGAGACTGGTCACCCAACAGCCGGATTGCCAACTGGAAGGGACGATTGTCAGCTTTAGCGAAAAGATTTATTCCTATGATGCTGCCAATCAGGTGCAGGACTATCTGGTGGCTGTCACCTTCAGCCTGACTTTTACCGATTTAGTCAATAACAAAGCCCTGTATGAGAATAAAAACCTCACTCTGAGCCAAAGCTATGCAGTCTCGGAAGAAAGCGTCAGCCGCTTCAAAACCAAGGATGAGGCTATCCGGGACATTTGCGAGCAGCTCTTTAAAAACGTTATGCAAAACACCCTGGAGTCCTGGTGAAAACTGTGCGCATCAACCGTTATCTGGCAGATGCGGGATTGGGTTCACGGCGCAAGGTGGAAGAACTGGTCAGTTCCGGAGCTGTGCAGATTAACGGCAAAGTGGCAACTGAGCTCAGCACTCAAATCACACCGGGTGCAGACGAGGTCAAGGTCGAGGGCAGGCTCATCCATCCTGCCGATAAAAAGGTCTATCTGCTGCTTAATAAACCGCGTCAGTATATCGTGACCAGGCAGGATGAATATGACCGCAAGACAATCTATAAGCTGCTGCCGGACTTTGCGCAGAATTGCGTGTCGGCAGGACGTCTGGACAAGGATACGGAAGGGCTGCTGCTGGTTACCAATGACGGAGATGTCGTGCAGGCTTTGACTCATCCCACCAAAAAAGTGGAGAAAGTCTATCGGGTCGAAGTGGACTATCCCCTCAGCACCAAACAGCTTGCCCAATTGCGGGAAGGTGTCCTGATAGATGGTTACAGGACTCAGCCGGCGGGTGTTTTTGTCCGCAGTAACAGGCAGGGTGCAGTTGTATTGAAGATGGTCATCACAGAGGGTAAAAAGCGCCAGATCCGCCTGATGATAGAAGCCGTAAACCGCAAGGTGTTAAGCCTGAAAAGGGTGCAGATCGGCGAAATTGAACTTGGCAAACTGCCTTTGGGGATGTGGCGTGAATGTTCCAGAGAAGAAGTCAGATATTTGCAGAATCTTAAGCAACAACGGAGTCAGAAATGAAGATCGGTTTAACCGGCTTGCCCAAAAGCGGCAAGACTACCATATACAATGCTTTGACCGGCAATAGCGGAGTCACGGATAAATACATCCAGGCGCACCATGAAGCCCATATCGGTGTAGTGGAGGTGATGGATGAACGCGTAACCCGGCTCAGCGAGATGTATAAACCCAAGAAAACCATCTATGCCCACCTTGAGTATTCGGACTTTCCTGCTTTATTCACCACACATGCTGAAGACATGTCCGCCAATGCCCTGCTTTCCGAAGTCAAGACGATGGAGGGCTTTGTCCTTGTCCTGCGCTGCTTTGAAGATAGTGAGATGGACGAGCTTTACGGCAAGGCTGATCCCCTGTCTGACCTGCAGAAGTTTGAGGATGAGATGCTTCTGCAGGACATGATAATAGCGGAAAAACGCCTGGAAAAGATTGAACTCAGCTACAAGCGCGGTATCAAGACGCCGGCTCTGCAACTGGAGGAAAAAGCCCTGCACCACATCGTCAAAGCTCTGCAGGAAGGCACCCCCATAAGGAAACTGGAGCTTGGCACCGACGAGGAAAAGTCTGTGCGCGGCTTTCAATTTATGTCCCAAAAGCCTATCCTTGCTCTGCTGAACTGCTCGGAAGACAACTATAAACAGGTGGACGACATCCTGGCACAGATTCGAACAAAAGGTTATCTTGCCGAAGCGATTGCCGGACGCTTTGAGGAAGAGCTTTCCCGTATGGAGCCTGAGGATGCCGCCGTCTTTATGGAAGACATGGGCATCAGGGAATCCGTCCGCGACCGTCTGACACATCTGTGTTACGAGCTTATGGGCTACCTGAGTTTCTTTACGGTGGGTGAGGACGAGGTGCGTGCCTGGACGATTCAGAAGGGTGATAATGCCGTCACTGCCGCCGGTAAGATTCATAGCGACCTGGCGCGTGGTTTCATTCGTGCCGAATGCTTTAACTATAATGACCTGATGGCTCATGGTTCGGAGAAAGCCCTGCGTGAAAAGGGTCTCTTCAAGCTGGAAGGCAAGGAATACACAGTAAAGGATGGGGATATCCTGTCTATTAGGTTCAATGTCTGAACCATGGCAGGAAGATAAATCATGGCAGAACACAGGAAAAGCTCCAAACCGAAGAAAGCAGGCAGGGAAATCGAAGTTTCACTCTGGAAGCTGAAGCTGCTTTGGGGAATCATTGCTTTGGCTGCACTTTTGGGACTGGTGGCAATGCTGAGCAGCAGTGAAGCTTTGGACAATGACATCTCCATGCTGAACGACAGCGGCAATGTCTTCACCGGCATCTTCGGAGAAAACGCCATCAAATTCCATAACCCCATAGGCATCTTTGGCGTGGGCGTCAGCTATCTGCTGATTTATGCTTTTGGCAGGGTCTTTTCCTTTTTATCCCTGTTTATTTTGCTGATTGTATCCCTGCATGGTTTTATATATCCCGATAAGCCTGAAACCAGGTTCCGTGGTTTTCTGCTCATGCTTATCATGTTTTGCGTCCAGTTGATTATCATCAGCGGCAGCGAAACCCATTCTTTTGAGACAGGCTGGCTGCCCTGGGGAGTCTGGTTTGTGCTCAAATCCATTTTCAGCCGCATAGGCGGTATGATCATAGTTATCGTCACTTCCATCCTGGGTTTGTTTATGGTCTTTGGCTATGAAGCGATAAGGCAAAAGCTTGCCCTTGCCTGGGAGAAATACCTGCGCTGGCGCGAAGTTAAAGACATGGAAAAACCCTCCGACCAGGCATTTACCCTGCAAAATCCGCAAGGTCCATCCATTACCGACCATGTCAAACTGGCGGAGGAAGAAGCCCGCAAAAAGGAAGAACCTGCCCCGGTCAAGGCTGCTCCCGCAGAAGAAAAACCACCTGTCATCATCCCTCCCAAGCTGAAGGAAAAACCCGTTTTCCCGCAGCCGGATGACGATGCTGACGAGGATGGGCGGGAATACATGATGCCCTCCATTGCCGACTTTCTGGAAAGTCCCGTCAAGCTTTCCCGCAAGGACAGGGAAGAGATAGAAGCCCAAATCAAGGCGACCAGTAAAATCCTGATGGAAAAGCTGGCGGAATTCGGTATCGAAGCGGAGGTTATCAACGTCAATATCGGTCCCATCATTACGCAATATGAGCTCAGACCCGCACCGGGAGTCAAGGTCAGCAAGTTCACCTCTTTGGCGGACGACCTGGCTCTTGCCATCAAGGCAAAATCCATCCGTGTGCAGGCGCCTATCCCCGGTAAGGGACTGATAGGCATTGAGATACCGAATCTCACCCGGGACGTGATTTATCTGCGGGATATACTTTTATCCGACGAAATGGACACCACCGAATCCAAGCTTGCCTTCGGACTTGGCAAGGAAATCTCCGGCAAACCCGTCGTCACCGACCTGACCAGGATGCCGCATCTGCTGATTGCCGGAGCCACCGGCAGCGGTAAAAGCGTCTGTATCAACACCATCATCATGAGCCTGCTGCTGCGCACCAAACCGGACGAATTGCGCCTGGTCCTGATTGACCCCAAACGCGTCGAACTGGCAGGCTATAACGACCTTCCGCACCTCATCGGCTCTGTCGTGACCGATGCTGAAACCGCTCTGGAAACCATGTATTGGGCAGTGCGTGAGATGGAACGCCGTTATGAACTGCTGCAGGAAGCCAAGGTGCGCGATATCATCGCTTTCAATGAAAAGGCGGAGGAGACTGAAGACTTTTCCCGCCTGCCTTATATCGTCATTATCATCGATGAATTTGCCGATTTGATCATGACATCCGGCAAGGATATAGAACTGCCCATTACACGTTTGGCGCAGATGGCGCGAGCCGTCGGCATGCATTTGATTCTTGCCACCCAGCGCCCCTCCATCAAGGTCATCACAGGCATCATCAAAGCCAATTTCCCTGCCCGCATCGCCTTCCAGGTCTCGTCCAAGGTTGATTCCCGCGTTATTCTGGACATGATTGGTGCGGAAAGACTGCTGGGACAAGGTGACATGCTCTTTATGCCGCCGGGCAAGGCTTTGGCAGAACGCATCCACGGCGCTTTTGTGAGTGACCACGAGATTGAACGCGTCTGTGCTTATCTGCGTCTGCAGCCCAAACCCCGGGAGGAGATTGCCATTGTCGCTTCTGATAAGGGCGAAATGGACTTTCTGGACTATGACGACGAGCTGTTTCCCGAGGCTGCCAAAATCGTCGTTTCCGCCAATATGGCATCGGTTTCCATGCTGCAGCGGCACTTCAAGATTGGTTACGCCCGGGCAGGACGGCTGATTGACATGCTGGAGAAGGCGCACATTGTCGGACCCCATCTCGGCAGCAAATCCCGCGATGTGATGGCAACTATGAACGACCTTAAGATTTACGGGATACATGATGAAGATTAAACTTATCTGCCTTGCGCTTATCTTTATGACCTGCAGCGCTTTGCTCCATGCCGACCGCTTGCAGGACAGCTATAACAAGATGCTCGCCACCTATGCCAAAGTCAACTCCTGGCAGGCAGCCATCACTCAGTCCAACTACTTTGCCCAGTCCCAGTCCACGCTCAAGTCTTCCGGCACTTTCTATTTCCAGCGCGGCAAGGTCGCCATTTATTACACCAAGCCGCAGGTGCAGTATCTGCTGGTCACGGACGGCAAGGTCACCATTTATGACCAGGCGGCGCGCAGTGCCATGCGTTCCGGCTTGCTTTCCAGCGTGCAATCGCTCAATCCTGTGGAAATCGTCAAAACCTACTGGAATGCTTCTCAAAAGTCTCTGGTTCAAAGCGTGCAAGGCACCACTGCCATTCTGCTTAAACCCAAATCGGACAAACAGATAAAGGAAATAACCGTCACTCTGCAAAACAGCACAGGCTATGTCAAAAAGCTCTCCTACCGCGATATTTCAGGCAACACAGTCAGCCTTTCCTTTACCTCTGGAAAAGTCAATCAGGCGATTCCGAAAAAAATCTGGAACCTGCCCATTCCCAAATCGGTGAAAGTGCTCGAATACTGATTAAATCCTATTAAATCAGACGGCTTGCGGAGTTTCCGCTGATTTTGGGAACACGCTTTGCATAAATCANTAACTTGGATATCTTCCATAAATGCCCGGAGGGGTTATCGAGGGGAAAGCCCACGATGACCCCTCGTTGACCCCTCGCAGGAAAAAAGCAGGATGATTGGAGGCAAGATGGTTGCACTCATCATGGCAGGCGGCTCAGGGACAAGGTTTTGGCCCCTCAGCCGGAAAAGCAGACCCAAGCAGTTCCTCAGGATTGCCGGAGACAAGAGCATGCTTCAGCTCACGGTTGAGCGGCTG
>DAHVPA010000101.1 GCA_027318525.1 Candidatus Cloacimonadota bacterium
AATAGGTCTGTGTCGCTTTATTAAGATAACTAATATATCTATATTTATTACTGTTAAATCGAAATAGTCTATTACGAACATTCCCCTTAATGTCTCCTGAATTAGGAGGTATACCGCCGTGATGAAACAATACTATCTTCGCTTTCGGCACAATTATCGGAAGTAAAACAGCAACCAGATCATAAATATCGTGATAATGCAGAATCAAGTTTTGTGTTTTGGAAAGCTGCCATAGCTCTTTACACATCCGGTAGGATAGCATATGATTTAAAAAACTTCCATGCATGGGAAAGTGCCTGTAATAGAGTCCCTTTTCTTCTACAGTTGACACGCTTTCCAAATGCCAGTCCGTTCTCCAGGTTTCCACATCCAGATCAGGATATCGTTGCTTGATACGTCTGGCTATGGTTGCTGCCCAGGAATGCTGATAATAACTTCCTGGTGAGTTTTCTGGTGTTAAACGCTTATCGGTTGGCGCTGCCAGATGTATTATCTTAGTTTGCATGGTTATGTTTCAGAAAATATGCTTGAAAGTCAGTTTTTTATTACTTATTCCCCAGATAACTGCACTTCCCAAGCCCCTTACATTAGCCCAGACATGGCAGAATCTCAAATGCAACATCTGATGACATATCGATCGGATCAGTGCTGTTGTACGCTTCCAAAAAAAAACTTTGAACTGACTTGAATTCCTGTAGCGTAGGTGTACAATAATCGGATTCCTGGCATCATAATAAGCTTTCCGGGGTGAAGTCTTACCAAGCGTAACACTTTCTTTATGCCAAAGTTTTGCTTTCGGAGTGTAGTATATCACAAAACCTTTCAGTTTTGCTCTGGCTTCCCAATCAAAATCCTCAGCCTGAAAGGAAAATTCAGTATCATATCCTCCTGTTTGTTCGAAAACTTGACGTGATACAAGCCAATAAATGTCATCACACCAAGCTCTCTCTTCTGCCACGTCATATTGACCATTATCCTTTTCCCCTTGTCCGATATGTCCCCCATTCCACATCACATCATCCTGTTTTTTACCTACTGTCTGCAGAATATCTGGATTATCAAAATAATACACTTTCCCCATTACAAACCCACGTTTGGGATCTTCTAGAGCTGATTCTACCAAAGCTTTGATTATCCCGCTATCTGCTTTAACATCGTTGTTAGTAATTAGCACGTAGTCTGCATCATTTTCGACAAAGGCATACTTGAGGCCAAGATTAAAACCACCTGAATAAAAAAGATTGGTTTCGCTTCTTAATAAAACGGCATCAGGAAATGCCTCTCTTACATATTCATCAGAACCGTCTGTGGAACCATTGTCTATCACAATCACCCGAAAGTTGCTGTAATCATTTGCCAGGTAAGAGGTAATACTGTCGTATAAAAGCTGCTTACCATTATATGTTAATATCAGAACATATACTTTAGGTGGATTAATCATTGTCTAGATATCTTACCCATTATCTATAATCATATCTTTGGTGGATTTGATGTATTTGGCAGGAGTTCCCCCCACCATTGTATAGGGTTCAACATCATGCGCTACAACCGAATTCGGTGCTATAAGTGAATGATCACCAATATTAACACCTGGATAAATTGTGCTGTGCACGCCAATATAGACGAAGTTACCTATGGTAATGGGTGATCTGGGGCGATACTTATCGTCTTTATCAGATAGAGAATGCCCATTCAATGCCATTTTAGCGCTGGAATGTGTCCAAAAATAACTGTAACCTATATGGACGTAGTCTCCGATTGTAATGTCTGCACTCCAATCGAGCACTGTAAGGTGACCGATAAAAGTTTCATTTCCAAGTGTGATCATGCCGTCACCATGACCGGTGATAATCACTTTTCCTTCAATGACGCAGCCATTTCCAACTACTATCCTTTCAAGTGTTGCTCCTTTACCAATGACCACATTATCCCCGAGAGAAACTTTCTCGCCAAACGTAACGTCGTTTCCTATAACACAATTTTTACCGATTACAGTATCTCTGCTGAAGTGAACGTCTTTTCCGATTTTATTATGCTTATCAAAATAATGTCTCAAATATAGGTTCCTGATTCTGGTAGCCAATAAATGTATGATATGCATAAACACCCCCTATGATCTCAAAATGATTCTTTATATTTACTTAACATAGAGACGACAACCTGTTTAATAACCTATACAATAATGAGCGTTTTGAATAATAATAGATTGAGCGGATATCATGTGAGAAACTGAGTTTCATTCTGGCTAAATGAGGTAGCTTATCAACATCTAAACCACAAAAATCGAAAAACTTACTGCCGACTTCTTCAGCCCATTTTATAGATTCCCAGAAAAGCAATTCATTTTGGTATAAGTTATTAGGTAATTCCTCAATTCTACCGGCTATCCATGCATTGGCAAAATTACTATTATGCAATAGAATCATGGCAGATATTGGTTGACCGTTATAATAAGCTGCAAGGCATTTAGCGCGACTGTGTTGATTATAGTGTATAAAAATTCGTTCATAGAAATCTCTGTTTCTAATGGGCATTTTTGTTTTAGCTTTTAACCTGCATATCAAGTCCCAAAAAACAGAGAAATCAGATGGAGTGATTTCTTTGATTTCAACTCCTAAGTTTAATGCGCGTTTGATTTTATTTCTCTGCTTGGAGTTCATCTGTGCAAATAAAGTTTCAGTATTAACATTATCAAGCTCTTGTAACAAAGTGGTCCCTGTATTGGACATCAAATGACAGCAGGAATAAGGAGTATGATCATCTGTTTCTATGTGGCTTGTAATCCAAAATCCTTCGTTTACCCTTAGTGGCATATGTTGAATTAACTTTTCTAGGGATATCTGTTCAGAATTATAAATCCATCCTCCATATGGAATTTCATGGGATGAAAGATTCGAATAGCTCCGTTTCATTAATCCAGTATTGTAAGAATGGCAAGGACATATGCCTACTAAAACATTATTTTTCTCGGCAATAAAGTAGGTCAGCTCAGTTTTCAAAATTGATGCAGTGATCTCATTAAATTCTACTTCGTTGAATATAGTACCATTATGTTTATCGTTGAAGGTATTGATTCCAGTCTTTAATGATGGAGTTATAGATCTGATATGGAGTCTTTTAATTATTACATCAGACATCGGTTTATTACTCTTCGCTCATCTTTTAGTAATGATCGATTGAAGTGGGAACATAACAAACAGACACTACAAGAACTATTGGCATCAAACCTTAAAAAATCCCCAGATTGCTCTGATGACATGCTTGAACTCGTCTTCTGTCATGCCGGGATACAGGGGAAGCGTCACCAGCTTTTTCCAGATGGTTTCGGAGACAGGAAGCTCTTTATAATAAGGCTTATACATCTCAAACAGGTGATTGGGATAATAATGCACTCCGGAGCTGATGCCGTTCATCATCAGGTGTTGCCTCAGCTCATCCCGGCGTTCTGTTTTGATAACAAAGTTATGACAGGCAGGAAACATATAGCTTTTCACAGGAGGAACGCTAATCTGCGGAACCGTGGCAAAAGCTTCTTTATACTGTTCCGTAATGTTGCGCCGTCTGGCGTTCATCCAGTCCAGTTTTTCCAGTTGAGCGAGCCCGATGGCTGCCATGATATCGTTCATATGATACTTAAAGCCAGCTTCTGTCACGTCATAAAACCAGTCATAGCTGTTGCCTGCTCCGCGTTCAAATGTATCTTTGGAAATTCCCACCCAACGCAGTCGCTTGATTCTGGTTGCCCATTCATCATCATTGGTCACCAGCATTGCACCATCCCCGGTTGATAGGTTTTTTACTGCCTGAAAGCTGAAGCTGCCAAAGTGCCCGATGGTGCCAAGCATTTTGCCTTTGTATCTGCCTCCGCAGGCATGGGCGCAATCTTCGACTACATACAGATTGTGCTGTTTTGCCAGTTCCATGATGGGATCCATGTCGCAGGCGTATCCGCCGTAATGCACTACTATGATGGCGCGGGTCTTGGGTGTAATCAGCTTTTCGATATTCGCAGCTGTAACGTTCAGGTTATCCGGTTCCACATCGCAAAAGACCGGGATGCCGCCGTTATACAGGATGGCATGATTGGTGGAGACAAACGTCATTGATGGTGTAATAACCTCCAGGTCCTTGACTCCTATGCACATCAGCGCAAGATGCAGAGCAGCCGTTGCTGAATTAAGTCCCAAAGCATGTTTAGCCCCAATATAGGTGGCAAATTTATTCTCAAACTCAGAGGTGCGGGGACCCATCCCCCACCATCCGGAATCAATCACTTCCTTGAGATTGCGCATCTCTTTTTCATCACTGAAAGGTTTGAATACGGGAATCATCTGGCACTCCTAACTTTTGAAATCTAACTGCCTGACTGTCGGCAGGTTTGTATCTTTGTCTGACAAGATGGGATTGGTTATACTCCAGTCTATGCCAAGGTCTGGATCATTATAAACTATGCCGGCATCATGCCCTGCCGAATAATAATTATCACACATATATTCAACTGTGGCACTGGAACTCAGGACTCCGAAGCCATGCGCAAATCCTCTCGGCAGCCAGAAGAGCTGAGGTTTCTCAGCATCCAGGATGACCGCTTCCCAGTGCAGAAATGTGGGCGAATCTCTTCGGATGTCTACTGCCACATCTATGATTTTCCCGGTTACAACACGCACCAGTTTTCCCTGAGCCTGAGGCTCGGTCTGATAATGCAATCCACGAATCACGTTTTGAACAGAATGGGACTGATTAACCTGAACTAGGTCATGATCTATTCCGAGTTCACTCAGGTTTTTTTTACGCATCACTTCCATAAAAAACCCGCGTCCGTCTCTGTAAACATCTAGTGTGATGAGGATTAGTCCTTGAGTCTGCAACGCTTCTATCTTCATTTTTGATACTTGTGGTGAAGCAAATCGTCTTTCAATACTTTTTCCAGATATGACCTGTAATCTGATTGCGGCAGTGATGTCACAATCCTGCTCAGTTGCGCCGTATCAATAAAGTTCATCATGTAGGCTGCTTCTTCAATACAAGCAACCTTAAGTCCCTGCCTCTTTTCCAGAGCTCCGATAAATGTGGAAGCATCCAGCAAAGCCTGAGGTGTTCCTGTATCCAGCCAGGCTATTCCGCGCCCCATCAGTTCGACATCCAGTTTACTTGATGCCAGATAGGCTTTGTTCAAATCAGTTATTTCCAGTTCTCCCCGGGCTGAAGGTTTTAGCTGTCTGGTATATTGCACTACTTCGTGGTTGTAGATATAAAGCCCCACCACTGCATAGTTGGATTTCGGGACTTTGGGTTTTTCTTCCAGCGATATTGCCTTGCCGCTTTCATCGAACTCCACCACACCATACCTTTCCGGATCTGTGACATAATAGCCGAAGACCGTCGCACCTGTATTATTTTGGATGGCACAGCGAACAAAGTCCAGATTGCCGTAAAAGATGTTATCGCCCAGAATAAGGGTCACATCGTCTTTACCGATAAAATCCTCTCCAATCAGAAAAGCCTGTGCAATCCCCTGTGGGGCTGGCTGCAAAGCATATCGGATATCCATCCCCAGATTTGATCCGTCCCCAAACAGTCTTTCATAAAAGGGCAGAGTCTCCGCATTGGAGATAATCAGAATTTCCCTGATTCCAGCCAGCATCAGAGTTGAGAGCGGATAATAAATCATCGGCTTGTCATAAATCAGGATAAGCTGCTTACTGTAGCAGACAGACGTGGGATACATGCGTGAACCGGCGCCCCCGGCAAGGATTATGCCTTTCATCAAAACCTCTTCATATCTGTTATTGCACACCCGCATTTGCGACTGCTGAATATCGGGGAGGCTGATAGTCTATGTAATAGTTATAATACAAATACCACTGTCCATTTTCATCTTCATCCAGATGATCCCAGATTAGAGATGCAATTTGTTCCTGATTGGTGGTTCCCCAATAATTATTCTTGGCATCAAGATGGACAAAACTGCCGATGCTGCGCTTTGCTTTGGTGATTACGCCATAAACCGTGCAGATGATGTTGTTGTAATTTGCTGTTATGGTTGAGCTGGGGAAGTTATCTATCTGGTCATTAAAGATTCCCGTAGCACCATTTATCTGGCAATACTGGATGTTGCTGTTACTGAATCCATTGCTCATGATGGCTGTGACTGCGTTGGCAAAAGTGCAATGCGACACACTTCCGACTGTGTAATACGAATTGCGCAAATCAAAGAGCGAATTATCCTTGAAATAGCTGTTGCTGATGGCGGCGGATTCACAGGAATCGTGACTGAAACCCACAATCCCGTTCATGACAATCAGGTCTTTGCTTTCCAAGCTGTCGCAGGACGCAAAAGTGATTCCCCCGTTGATGGGATCGCTGCCATACTGCACAAGGCTGTCGTGCAGATAAATCCCTGTCGCATTACTGATTCCCAGTCCCACTCTGTTATATCGTAAAAGCATGTTACTGATTTCCAGATGGCTGTTCTTGATAACCCAACCCAGATTAGAAAAGGAAACAGCAAAGCTCCGCAGGATATTTTGTCCAAAACTCACTCCTGCATAACATTCGCAATTATAAAATCTGCCTATTTGGTCCGGAGTGACCTGCACATCAGAATACATTTCATCAGCAGAAGTTATTCTTACAAAGTCACTCCCGGCTCCCGGACTATTTATCAAGGCATAAAATTCCATTTTCTTGGCAGGTTCAATCCGGATGTCTGACAGTGCCTCGAAAGTGACACCTGCCGTAAAGCGCACATCATCTGCAACGTGATAAGTATGGTTTGCCCTAAAGGTGAAATTCTCTGTTTTAAAACCGCTCAGCTCTTCTGCCGGATACAACTCAACAACTGCTCGGTTATGTGTGGAAAG
>DAHVPA010000102.1 GCA_027318525.1 Candidatus Cloacimonadota bacterium
GACCGTAAACCGGCAGAACTGCCCCGGCGCGTGGAACCGGGAGAATTGCTGATTAACGAAGTTCAAGCCAGCAACCTTTCCTACCTTGACCCGAACGGAGAAGCGGACGACTGGGTGGAAATCTATAATCCGAACGACTACGCCCTTGATCTGGGCGGTATGTATATGACCGACAGTCACTACAGCAATGGCATCAACTACTGGACCCGGATTCCGACCACTGCTCCGCAAATCACGACCATTCCAGCGCATGGCTACAAGGTCATCTGGTTTGACGAGCAGTTGTTTCAGGGTCCTCTCCACATCAACGATAAGCTGGGTGCTTCAGCAGATGCGGTTTACCTGATTGATGCGGATGGGACAACGGTCGTGAACAGCTATACCTGGACACTGGCGACGGGACTCAGCACTGCGGATGTTTCCATCGGCAGGCTTCCGGATGGAGGAACTGTCTGGCAGCTGTTTGGTGCGGGTCAGACCAATCCCTGCACACCGGGGTTCGCCAATGCGGGAGTCATCAATGCCGCACCGGTGATATCTTTTATCAGTTACAGTCCCAGTCCTGCGGTGACGACATCTCCCATCAGCATCTCAGCCATTGTTACAGACACCGATAACAACCTGACGGGGGTGGAACTGCTGTGGGGGGAAAGCAGCGCTTTGGAACACACAACGGCTATGACGGTGCAGGGCACTATCTGGACTGCTTCCATCGGTCCTTTTGCCACCGGAACCAATATCTGGTATTGCCTCAAAGCAACTGATTCCTATAACGTGCAGAGCGTATCTTTTATACATAACATCCTCATCGGATACGTGGCTCCACAGCTTTTTATCAACGAAGTGATGGCTTCCAACACACAGACCGTGACAGACAACTGGGGCGATTTTGAAGACTGGGTGGAAATCTATAATCCCAACAGTTATGCCATCAATCTGGCGGGCTATTATCTGGCGGATGAACACTTTACCGATGCCACATTCAATCTGCAGAGCATCGGAACTGCCGCTGCCGACAGCACCACCATCCCGGCTTATGGGTATAGAGTGTTTTGGTTTGATGAGGAACCGGCGGAAGGAATTCTGCACATCAACAGCAAACTGGGTGCCGGCGGAGATATGGTCTATCTCATTGCTCCCGACCGCCTGCAGGTCTTGAACAGCGTGAGCTGGAGCGCTGCAACGGGTATGCTGGCTGATGTCTCCTATGGACGCCTGCCCAATGGGGCAAACACCTGGAACCTGTTTGGGGCAGGACAGGTAAATCCCGCCACACCGGGCGCATCCAACCAGCCCTCAGGACTCGAATCCGAACCCGGAGTCAGCGCTGTGCCCAGCCTGGTTTATTATCCCAATCCAATGCGGGGCAACCTGAATGTTCTCATTCCTCAGCTCAAATCCGCAACAGAAGTAAAAGTGTATGACCTGAAAGGGGCACTGGTGGGGAAATTCGTCTGCCAGCCGGGTGCCAAATCCATCTGGGACGGCACTGATACCACAGGCAGGAAACTGGCGAGCGGAATCTATCTCTTGACTGCCAGAGCGGGGATTCATAACCTTGCCCACAAGGTTTGCATCATCCGCTGAAGCATAAAAACACGTGGTTTGAAACGCAAGCCCGGCTTTCTTCTCATAGTAAAAGCCGGAGCTTGCTGTTTTCTGCTTATCCGGAATAATATGAAGGACGGCTTGATAATGAATAACAACGACCTTTCCTTCAGACGCAAGGAAAGAAAATACATCATTCTGGAACATACCTTTGACGAAATTGTCGGGGAACTGGAACAGCATATCCCAGTCTATCACTTCGAGAATAATCCCGGTCTGGTCAATATTGAGACCACCTATTTCGATACGGATGATTTCCTGCTTTTCAAGGAGTTTCTCATCAAACGGAAATTCCGCTTCAAGATACGCATGCGCCGCTATGGCTATAACGGAGTCTTTCAACCGGAATATCTGGTCGAATTCAAGGTCTCGCACAGCTCCATCTCGTCCAAACGCAGATTTGTCCTTCCTGCTCAGTATTATGACGCCTTTGTCCGCAATGAGGACCTGCGTGCCGAGGTGAAGGAAGCAAATCAGGGTCTGGTGGGAGCGCAGAAGACTTATCGCATCATCAGGGAACTCTTTAGGATTAACAATCTGCAGCCAGTCCTGCGCACCTGTTATGACCGGATAGCCTTTCAGAAGCAGTCCAAAAGGGTCAGAGTCACGGTGGATAACGGTATCCGCCATACCCGCCTGCTCGGAAAAGCCAAAATCGAGACTCTGGACGCTACGGTGCTGGAATCCAAAATCATGGGTAAAACCCCCAAATGGCACAAGAGGATGGTCAACAGCCTTTCTCTTCTGCAGCAGCAGCGCTTTTCCAAATACGCCACCGGGATTAACTCGCTCTACTTTCCCGGACGCGGCAAATATAATTTCTACAATGAGGATGAGCTTGCCAAGCAGGAAATCCCCACCCGCATCAGTGAATCATTTGAATTACTAAAGGGCGTCATTAAGCTTGAAGACAGCGCCCTGCACGAGGTTTGAACATGGAAGAACTCTTTCAGGTCATAAAGGACAGCTCTGCCGGGGGTATCTCTCAATCACCCTTGCAGATAATCTTTAATCTGTCTCTGGCTATGGTGTTGGGCTTGATTTATGCCTTTGTTTACAAGCTTACCTATATTCAGGAGAAGGAAGACAAGATACTCAAAAAGGAGATGAAGAGCATCGGTTACTCCCTGCTCTATCTGACCATTGGCGGAGCTTTCATCTGGATAGTGGTGGCAGATAATCTGGTGCGTGCATTTGGTTTAGCCGGTGCACTCAGTCTGATCCGTTTCCGGACAGGTGTCAAAGACCCCGCCAATACCATCAAGGTTTTCTACGCCATCATCATCGGCATGGCATGCGGACTCAGCCAATACTACGCTGCAGTTATCGGCACAGTGTTTATGTGCTTTGTCCTGGCTGTCATGTATTTCGTAGTCGACCATAACCGCAGAAAAAAACTGCTGGAAAAGGAGGCGGAACTTGCCGCAATGGATGAAAAGACTGAAGTCTGATTCTATCCTGACACTCTGTATCCTGCTTCTGGCATCAGGTTTATCAGCCCAAGCGTCTGCACTTCAGTCCTATCTGGATTCCCTGCTGGCAAAGCATCCGGACTATCTCCAGGCACAGAGCAGGTATCAGAAGGAAAAAGCGCTCTTTGCAATCGAAAAGTCGCTTTATTGGGCAGACCTCAACCTCAGCCGTCAGCAGTATGACAACGATTTTACCAGGGACGAAATCACCAGTTCTTTGGAGCATTCCAAGGTCAAAGAAAAGGATACCCGAGACCGCATTGAGCTAGCCAAACAGTTTTTCCCCAAGGATTACGACAACGTGACCAACGATATCGGCAACCGTCTGGAAGTCCTGCGTTACAGGGACGAAGCCCGGCTGGCTTATTATACGTCAGCAGCTGATGTTCTGGAAGAGCTTGCCGAATGGTATGAGGCAGATGCCATGGCGGCTGTCATCCAATCCCGTCTGGATATTCTGCAGGAGCAAAACCAGCTTCTGGAAGAGCTGAACAGCACCAAGGGCATTGACCCCGAAGTTCTGCTGGACAACCTCAAGGAGATAGGTGACAGACAGGAGGAGCTTGCTGACTACAAACGTCTTACTGCTTTTTACCAAAGCAAATACGGTGCTCTGCCGCAGGAATTCATCAGCCGCCTGCAATCTTATCCTGAGTCAGCTCCCCAACCGGACACCCTGGCATTCACAAAACGTCTGCAAGCTATGGAGTCAGCCCGGCGCAAAGCCCTGAACGCGATTTCCCGACGCATCAGTCTCAATCTTGCCCTCTTTTATCTGCCAGAAGTCAATCTCAGCCTTTCCTACAACTGGCGCACCAACCGTCAGGACTGGGATATCGATGATGCAGGTATTCCGAAACTGATGCAGCGCAATCAGGATGAGGAATTTCCCGAGGCGAAACTGGAGTTTTCCCTGCCCCTCAATTACTTTTCCAACGCCAAAGGTAAGCTGGACCTGCTCAAAGCCTACCGCAGCGAACTGGACTATCGAGCCCGGGTTATGGAGCTTGAATGGCAGGAATTTGCCGCAGAGCGTCTGACCGGATATCAGGCAGCAGTGCTTGAACTGAAGAGGGCTCAGCGTGTACATCAGTTGTCGGTTGCCAATCTGGAAGTGCAAAGACAAAAGCTGGCGGCAGACAGCGCCAAAGTTGAAAAGAATACCCTCAAGCTGCAGAGGGAAATCCTAAAGGCGGAAGAGGCACGGGTCGAAGCACAGAAGGCAAAGCTGGTCCGGGCTGGGGAAAGCCTCCTCTTTGATATTTTTACGGGGATGTCATATGAAACAGAATAAAGTGCGTCTGGTGCTCTTTTTATCCCTTCTGGCACTGCTATTGACGGCGGTTGCCTCCTTCTTTCTGGAATCGCGTTCGCAAAAGCTTCCTGCCGTGGTCAATTCCGACAAGGTGATTGTCAGTTCCGAAGCGGATGGAGTCCTGCGCAGTTATGCCGTTTCCTCCATGCAAAAGGTGGAAAAAGGTGCTCTGATAGGCACTGTGGACAACTCCAAGCTGCCCTTCAAACTGCAGACTCTGAAAAAGGAAAAGCAGAAATACGACGACCTTATAGCTTCCGCCAAGTCGGGAGATTTCCTTAATACGGAGCTGTATGAACTGGACGAGGAGATTGAAAAGAACAAGGCGGAACTGGAAAGTGCCCGGCAAGACCTGAAGCGCGTCAAAACCAATCTGGACATTATGCAGGGACGCTATGAGGCAGCCCGTCAGACTTATGAAGCAAACAAAAAGCTCTTTGACAAAGGCATCCTCAATACCTCCGATTTTGAGAAAGCCTCCCAAAACTTCTGGGACGTCCAGAATGATTATTCCGAATTGCAGAGGGATTCACTGGTTTCTGCAGAAAGCGTCAAATCCAGCCAAAACATCATCCAACTGCTGGAAGCCCGCAAGAAAATCCTCTCCGGCAATGCCGACCTGCTTGCCTCCAAAAGCCTGATTGACATCAACAGCGTGGAAGCCGACATCAACGACCTGGAAGAAGAAATCAAGAGCATGAATATCTACGCACCCGTTTCCGGCGTGGTGACTGACATCAACTATCTGCCCGGCGAAAAGGTCGCCAAAGGTGACATTCTGGCGGAAATTGCCGACCTCAGCCACGTCTGGGTAATTGCCTACGGCACCTCCTCCTCCCGTCACAAGGTCAAAGTCGGACAAAAGGTGCGCATCTACAGCAACAACGGCAAAAAAATCAACGGCAAGGTAGTGACCGTTTCACCCGTAATGGAAAAGGTCAAGTCCCTCAGCAGCAGCTTTGAGACCATCAATACCTACATCAAGATAGAGATATCCTTCGACGATATGGCAGCCGCCATGCAGTCAGTCACACCCGGCGAACGCCTTTTTGTGAGAATTTTCTTTTAAGTGCACCTCATCCCCCTCCGGCGAACGTTATTTCCTGCCTTTTTCCCGGGAGGGGTCACCGAGGGGTCTTCGAGGGGTTAGCCCACGATAACCCCCCGCAGCAAGAATGGAAGGACTGATTATCATATTTTTCTGCCTTCCTATGATTTATAAAATATCTTGACAATTCGAAAACCGGGGTTTAACAAGTATTATAAGATTAGCACCAGGATAAAATAATCTTTCGGGAGGTCTTCTCTATGGCAAAGATTCCCTTGTTTACGACTAAACTGCTTCTTGCCCTGATTTTGTTTATAACTTGCTCCGGATTGCTTGCCCAGTTTGCCGGGGGCAGCGGAACTGAAGCTGACCCCTATCTGGTTCAGACTGCAGCCCACCTTGATAATATACGCAACTACAGATCTGCCTGCTTTCTCCAAATATCCGACATCGACCTTAATATTCCTCCCTTCAATCAGGGGATGGGCTGGACATATCTGGCACCGGAATGGGATCCTTTTACGGGCAAGTATGACGGAAACAGATTCATCATCTCAAACCTGTATGAGAATGGCAGGGCAACCGGTATTTTTGGCTGCGTTGAGAATGCAACCATCAGAAGAGTAAACATACAAAACGCATCTTTTTTCAATGGGACTGGAACCATGGGTGGAGGACTGCTTGCCAGAGCTGAAAACTCCTTGATTGAATACTGCAATGTAAGCCTTGTTATGGAGGGTCCTTGGAACACGGGAGGCTTGGTCGGCACCATTGTTGGGAATACTACGGTTCGGTTTTGCAGTGTCTCCGGAACTGTGCATGGCAGTGAATACACAGGCGGATTGATTGGAGTAGCCAACGGAGGAATAATAACAAATTGCAGAACAACTGCACAGGTGTTTACAACAAGCAATTATTCAGCCTTTGGAGGTTTGGTCGGTAAAGCCTTTGGGACACTGATAACAAACTGTAGTTCCTCCGGTTCTGTAAATGCCAATGGCTCGGTCGGAGGATTGGTTGGCAGCGGCGGTTCAAATGTAGTAATCAGCAACTGCTTTTCCACCGCCAGAGTTCAGGGCAACTTTTATTGCGGAGGTTTGGTCGGAACCCTTTCAGGCACTGTAACCAACTGCTATTCAACGGGCTTTGTCAACCAAAATAGCAGCGGGTTAATCGGCAACCTGGTTTCCGGGTCGGTCACAAACAGCTATTGGGACACGATGACCAGCGGATGTTCAGCTTCTTCGGGTGGCAGCGGCAGAACCACGGACCAGATGACATTTCCATATTCTTCGGATACTTTTTCGGACTGGGACTTTACTTCTGTCTGGTGTGCTGACAGCACTTTCACATACAATTCCGGTTATCCCC
>DAHVPA010000103.1 GCA_027318525.1 Candidatus Cloacimonadota bacterium
CAGATTCCCTTTCTGATGGAAGTGTGTCTGCGCAGTGAAGTAGATAAAAAAGGCGGACATCTGAGTGAAACTCCTGAAGGGAAACTTTTGCTCAGAGAAATAGCTCAGTGCCCGGATGATGAATTGAAGGAATTTCAAGATATCGAGCTTTATAAATATTTCAACACCAACAATATCTGGATTGATTTGGAGGCTTTGAAAGCAGAATTGGAAAAGAATGACGGTATCCTTTTACTGCCAATGATAACAAATCCCAAGACTGTGGATGGAACTCAGGTGATACAATTGGAAACAGCCATGGGTTCTGCCATTGGGATCTTTGATAATTCCAAAGCGCTTGTGGTACCTCGTTCCAGATTTGCTCCGGTAAAGAAAACGACTGATCTGCTGGCAATTTGGAGTGACGCTTATGAGTTGAACGACCAGTATCAGGTGGTGCTCAAACGAAACCGTAAAGAACCGCCTATTATCACACTGGATGATAGATTTTACAATAAAATAGAACTGTTGCAGGCAAGGTTCAAAAGCATACCTTCTCTGCAGAACTGTGATTCTCTCAACGTTTCCGGCGACATTACTTTTGGTGAAGACGTAATCTGCAAAGGCAACGTCCTCATTGCAACAGATAAACCGGCAGTCATAAAGGACCGCATCTGCGAAGGAATAATCAATCTCTGAGGTAATAATAATGTCATATCCCGTATATCTGGTGAACGCATTTACAGAGCAATATTACAAAGGCAATCAGGCTGCTGTGGTGATGGTGGAGGAATTTCCCGCCGATACGTCTCTGCAAGCACTTGCCAGGGAATTTGGATTTTCCGAAACAGCCTACGTCAAAAGGCTGGGTTTTGGCAAATACCAGATTCGCTGGTTTACTCCCGAAATAGAAGTAAATCTTTGTGGACACGCGACTCTGGCTGCAGCCAAGGTGTTGTTTCACGAAATCATACCACAAGAAAAGCTGATACTGTTTCAGAGCCTGGGGGGTGATTTACTGGCAAGGAAGCAAAGGGAAGGAATCCAGCTTGATTTTCCCACCGATCCGCCTCTACCGATAGAAGCTGATGGTAAAATGCTAAAAGCTTTGAGCCAGGCAAACGCGGAGGAAATTCTCTTCTCAGCCTTTACACAAAACCTGATTGTTGTTTATAAAGACGCAGAGACAGTCCGCAGCCTTAAACCGGATTTTTCCATACTGAATAAACTGAATAACCATAAAATAGCAGGGATTGCAGTCACAGCGGCTGATACTGGTAAATATGATTATATCTGCCGCTATTTTGCTCCGCAGGAAGGGATTAATGAAGATCCGGTGACAGGCTCAGCACAGACATGCCTGGCTCCATATTGGGGCAATAGACTAGGTAAACTTGAACTCAACGGATGGCAAGCCTCAGAGCGTGGTGGTGAGTTTAAAATCAGATTAACTGAAAATCGGATCCTGATATCAGGACGGGCATTTATCTACCTGAAAGGTGAACTCAAGCGAGGTTTTTGATGATTAGCAAATCTCAAAAGATACGGCTGGGAGTTTTTCTAAGCATCGGCACCATCCTTATTTTGGCATTTATTGGAGTCGTAGCCGGGAACAAACTATTAGAACGCAGAGATATCTATTTCATTGAATTTGATGATGTTTCAGTAACGGGATTGCAAATCGGCGGAGATGTCCAGTATCATGGTATTAAGGTGGGAAGAGTCGAGAACATCCGCATCAAAACCAGTGACGTAAGCAAGGTCATCGTCACAATTAGTCTGGAAGCCGGCACCCCCATCAAGGAAGACGTTAGGGCAATCCTGATCTTTGTGGGTATCACAGGAGTCAAGGCAGTGGAACTAACCGGAGGAACAAATCAGGCGAAGCCAGTTAAACCGAAGACATTTATTCCCACTGGCGTATCCACTTTGGAAACGATTACTGGCAGAGCAAGCTCTATCGCTGAAAAAATCGACCAGATAGCCTCCAATCTGAATAATATGACAAATGCCGAAAATCAACGTAATCTGGCTGAAATTCTCAGACAAACAAATCTGATTCTGGCTGACACTCATGAGAATCTTTCCGGAGCATTGAATAGCCTGGGCAGTATAGTGCAGAATGTTGCTCAGATTGCTGATACAACTTCATCCAGCATCAGCCGGCTCAGTAATAACGCCAATCTGTTGATGTTGGATACAAGGACTCAAATCAAAACCATCGGTGAACACTCAGATAATCTGGTGCTGCAGGCAGGGAAGGATCTAGCCAGCATCACAGCCAATATTAACCGTTCACTTGACAGAATCAACCAGATTGTCAGCACTGCCGAATTTGACTCTCTCATAATTAATGCTAATACAATTTCAGGTAAACTGGCTGCGGCTGATTTGAAACAATTAGTGACTGATCTGAATACGACAATCGTGCAGACCAACAGTCTGATTGGAAATCTGGACCGCACTGTAACCCGAGGCAAATCTGATATGTTGGAAACGCTGGAATCGTTACGGGAAGCAGCAGAAAACTTGAACGAGTTTTCCAAGCAGATATCAGAAGATCCGTCCAGTTTGTTATTAGGAAAGTAAAGGAGTTCTTCATGAGAGGATTTAAATCATCCCTTAGAATTGCGATAGTGCTCTTGATTGGGATAGTGTCAACCTCCTGTGCTTTTCTGGGAAAAAAAGAGATTCCAGTAACAAACTACTATGTTTTGGATTATCTTCCCGCAACAGAGAATCCTGAATTGGAAAGAGTTACTCCTTTCAATAAAACACTGGAAGTTCAAGAGACTAACCTACCGCGAACCTATGACCGTAATCAGATTGTACGAAAAAAGTCATATGTCCAGATTTCATATTTTACGCGTGATCTTTGGTCCACCCGGCTTTATGATGCGGTGCCAAATCTGATAGTGCGGAGGCTAAACGCTTATAACATTTTCAAAACAGTCAGCCGGGATGTGGGTGAGACCAAACCAGATTATTTCCTGGAATCCAATATCAGGAATATAGAATTGGTGGATAGCTCTAAACCGTATGCCTTCCTCAGTATTGAACTTATACTCAAGGATTCTCGCTCTCAAACGGTTATTTTTTCCACCCGTAGTGAAAGATCGAGACTATTGCATGACACATCCGTAGCGTATCTTGTTCAATGCTTTAATGAACTGATTATGGAAGAGACTGACTTGTTTGCATCAAAATGCATTGATTATTTCAACGGCAAGGAAGTGCTTGATCTGATCAAGATTGCTCCTTCGGAAAAAGAAATTCCGCCTGTTTACAGCAGTGTGCCTACGGAAACTGAGGAAGATGTTGACAGAAGTACTGGAGAACTCAAAGTTCCTCTTCTGATGCCGTCTGAGACTCCTCTGCTCTACGAAGCTTCCTATCGGGATACTGCTGATATTTCTGATGAAATAGTCACAGGGACGATGAATGAAGTCCTTATGCTCCATGAAGGTAAGTGGCATATCCGGTTGGGAAGCGACCAGAACATTTCCACCAATGTTGATATAAAACCTGCCATGCGAACTGTGGTCAACCCCTTTTGGAGTGAACTTATAGTCCGCATAATAGATGAAAGTCAGACCCGTGTCCGCATGCGTTATGATATTTATGCCAAGACTCCGGGTCAGGATGCATTTGATCGGCGTGTAAACACGAGATACAGTCCCGCTGATGAGATTGGTGAATATGAGTATCTATGGGTATTGCAGCCGGGGAATTACCTGATTACAGTCAATGGCTCTTCACCAAATTCATATAGAGACTTCACTACTATCAGTCTGGAAGAGGCTAAATCGTATATTATGACAATAGTGGTTGATCCTCAGGCTGAAAGGTCTGTTTTGGTTGGAGCAGGTTTGTTGGAGTCTCCGGTTACCAAGGGTAAACCCAAGTTTCATAAGGGTGCGGTGCATGCCAATATCAATCTTGCTTCCAGCAATTCTGTCGATAAAGACAACCCAACCCAGAGTATCAGTCTTTCCGGAGAATTTGACAATAAGATTGACTACGATATCTGGCCAATTCATTTCACTTCTAAAAGCTTGTATGATCTCGGCTTTGATAAAACAACAGGCACTGAGTTTAGGATAAACATGGACGACTATTCACTGAGAAATGCTTTGATGTTTTATCCTTGGAAACGAAAGGGATTTTTACGTAATTTCGGCTTATATGGCAGGGGGGATGTCAATACCCACTTTTTCAATGAATTTGCCTTCTTTCCAGAAAACAAAAACTTTATCAAAGTGTCACAGGATGGAGATTCACTATACTTGGTCGATGCCAAAAAGATTAAGGTCAAGGACGAGTTTTACCCCATCAGGCTGAAAGAGGGGATGGGTCTGACTTATCGGATAAACATCTCGACAAATGCTACAGTAAATCTGAGAACAGGTTTTGGCTGGCAACAGGATTATGAAAATTCAGTCTACTATTATGTCCGCACTGTTAATCAGGGAGATCTTGTTTATGACCTATATCATGAGAATCCCACTGCTTTGACTCAGGGACTGGAAAGCTCAGTCGTGATCAGCATTAATAACCTCCTTAAAATATTTAATCTGACGTCAACCATGGATGTTCTGTTTCCTATGGGAGCAGTAGATAAATCCACCATATATGATAACGAAAACCTTGTTAATATCAGACTCTACCGTAACATATCGTTGGATTTCAAAACCAAAACATCCTATAACCAAGCCCTGCGCGACTATGTCCAGACCGATTACAGCGCTTTTTTGAGACTGTCTGTATATTATTGATTATGCATAGTGTACGTTTTACCGACAGAATTCTGTATCTTTCCAAAGATCTGGTGTTTGGCACTGTAGCAGAATTAGACAAGCAGGTAAAAGAACTCCTCAAAGAAGAGCTTCCTGTTGCAATAGACCTCTCTGCCATTGATAGGATTGACAGTGCTGGTGTGGCTTTTCTGGAAGAACTCCAGGAACGAGTCAAAAAAAAGGGTAGCTCACTTATAATGCAGGGTGTATCAGAAGAAGTAAAAGCCGTTTTGAAGACGTTTTCTTCTGAAGCTATCGTTTCTGTTACAACTCCTGAAAGAATCGGATACTTTGAAAAGCTGGGAACAGACTTACTGGCTTGGGGAAAGGATTTCTTTTCTTCCTTATTGATGGCGGCGGATGTCTTTTATTGGGCTTTGAGGGGGTTGGCTGACCATAAAGGACAGCGTAAAGGCTCGCTGGCGCAGCAATGTTATATCTTGGGATTTCAGGCGATACCTGTAGTCTCATTTCTTTCTTTTATTTTCGGTTTTATAATTTCCCTTCAGGCTGCTGTGCAACTGCGTCAGTTTGGGGCTGACATCTTCCTGGCAGACATGATTTCCATTTCCATGGTTCGGGAAATGGGTCCACTGATAACAGCAATAATCATTGCAGGCAGAAGCGGCAGCGCCATTGCTTCAGAAATAGCTTCCATGCAGGTGTCGGAAGAGATTGATGCTTTGCGCATGATGGCAATCAATCCTATCCGTTATGTTGTGGTGCCAAAATTCCATGCTATTACAATAGTGATGCCGTTGTTGGTGACATTTTCCATCATGGTGGGCGTTTTTGGTGGACTACTGATTGGTATGAGTTACCTGGACCTTAGTCTGGTAACCTTTTACAGCCGTTCTGTGGAAATTCTATCTCTTAAGGATGTAGTTGTCAGTCTTGGTAAAAGCACCTTCTTTGCCTGGGTGATTGTTATTATTGGCAGCCATTTTGGTTTTCAGGTCAGGGGTGGAGCGGAAGGTGTCGGTAAGGCAACTACAAATTCAGTTGTGGCATCCATATTTTCCGTTATCTTTTTTGATGCTTTGTTCAGTCTTATATATTTATGATATACGGGTTGTGAAAGTTGAGTTATGAGTGACAGAATTATTCAGCCCATTATCGAAGTCGAAAAACTCTACGCCGGCTATGGCAGCACAACTGTGCTTGCGGACATTTCAGTCAGGATATATCCTAATGAGATAACAGTTATCTTGGGTGGCAGCGGCTGTGGGAAAACAACTTTTTTAAAGAATATCCTTCGGTTGCAGGAACCGCTTTCCGGGAGTGTCAAATTCTGGGGTCAAGAAGTCACCAATATGGAGGAAAAAGAGTTTAACGATAAAGTCCTGCGGAACGTGGGAATGCTTTTTCAGGGCGGTGCTTTGCTCAATTCAATCTCGGTGCGTGATAATATTTCCATCCCCCTTGAAAAACATACCTGCTTACCCCAAGACCTGATGGACAGAATTATTAAAACCAAACTCCACCTCGTGAACCTGGACAATGCCATCGATCTCTTGCCTTCTGAGCTTTCCGGTGGTATGCGCAAACGTGCTGCTCTGGCACGCGCTCTTGTTATGGACCCGGATATTCTCTTTTGTGATGAACCTTCCGCCGGTCTTGATCCCCTTACTGCTCTGGCTCTGGACGAGCTTATTCTGAACCTCAAAAAACAACTCAATATGACCATTGTGGTGGTTACCCACGAGTTATCCTCCATTCGCAGAATTGCTGACAAAATCATCTTTTTGGATGAGGGTAAAATGCTTTTTTCAGGAACCCTGGAAGCTGCTGAACGAAGTAGTTTGCAATCTATCCACCGCTTCTTTAATGCTGAAATCAAACAATCTTGAAACAACTGATATAGTTTGATATTATCCGCATATTTATTCTCAAATTCCAATATCTAATTTATTGAACAATCCATAGCAAGTCTTGTTAATGTCTTTTCTTCTATCTTGCCTCGCATCAGTGTATCTGTTGGAGTTTTCCTGGGAGAGAGTCTCTGGAGACCCAGGGAGGAGTCTGGGCGAGATGGGG
>DAHVPA010000104.1 GCA_027318525.1 Candidatus Cloacimonadota bacterium
ATGAAGATATCATACGTCATCCCTGTCCTCAATGAAGAGGAATCCCTTCAGCAGTTGTATAAGGAAATCAGAGCCGCCAATCCTTCAGAAGAGTATGAAATTATCTTCATTGATGACGGCAGCCGGGATAAAAGCTATGCCCTGCTGAGCGATTTGGCAGCGTGCGATAGCAGTGTGCTGCTGGTAAAGTTCAGACGCAATTTTGGTAAAGCCGCAGCACTGCAGGTGGGCTTTCAAATCGCATCCGGAGAACTTGTTTTTACCCTGGACGCAGATTTGCAGGATGACCCCGCAGAAATCCCTAACTTTATCGAAAAACTTAATCAAGGTTATGACTTGGTTTCAGGCTGGAAACAAAAGCGGCATGATCCGCTCTACAAAACCTTGCCGTCCAGACTTTTTAACTATATCACAGCCAAGTCTTTCCGACTGCCACTCAAGGATTTTAACTGCGGATTCAAGCTGTATCGGCGTTCAGTAGTCAAGGAGCTATGCCTCTATGGTGAAATGCATCGCTACATCCCTGTTTTAGCAAATGCTCTGGGATATAGGATTGGTCAGATTGCAGTCCATCACAGAAAAAGGCAGTTCGGTACTTCCAAATATGGCTGGGAGCGTTACCTGAGAGGATTCTTTGACCTGTTAACTGTCAAAATGGTAACCCAGTATGTGAAAAGTCCCTTATACTTATTTGGCAGAATTGGTCTCATCTCCTGTGGGCTGGGAACACTCTTGACCGGATATCTCGCATTCATGAAGCTTTTTTATGGTTCTCCATTATCCAACCGTCCGTTGTTGCTCCTCGGAATTCTGATGATCTTGGGTGGATTGCAATTCTTTTCGATGGGTCTAATCAGCGAATTGTTGATCAATCGCAGTCAATCAGGCGGCAATCATATTTCCATCAGTAACTTTCAAAATATCAGTGAGAAAAACCTCAGTCGTTATCTTCCGGAAAGCATTGAATGAACTCTCTGGAGATATTTCTAACCAAGTCTGGCCTTCGAGTATCAGCCAAACGAAAGCTGAGGTTTGACCTGTTAATTATGTTAATCGGGATAGTAATTTCAGTAGCAGTGGTTTGTGCAGCTATCAGTCTGTTTGAAGGCTATCAGCGTTCACTCCGAAGCATCCTTTTGGACAGTAACTCTCATATTATTATAAGTCCTTATTCCAATCACATGCTGTCTCCACAAGAGGCTGACGGTCTGTTAGAGAAGCTGCATTCTGATCCAGCCCTCCAATCAGCAACTCCCACTTTTTCCCATAATGTTCTGCTACGTTCTCCGGATAAGCTCAGAAGCGCTTTACTCAGGGCTTATCCTGTTGAATCCAAGGATAACTGGTTTTCTCCTTTCATTGTCTCCGGCTCTACTTCCCTGCGTCCCGGTTTTATCATTATCGGCTCTGGTCTTTCTGCATTCACATCATCTAAGCTGGGTGACAGTCTAGCTTTGCTTTATACAAAAATGGAAGATTTTTCACCCGCAGGTATGCACCCTTATACCGGGGAATTCAAAATTGGCGGCATCATAAAAACAGGCTATTATGAACTCGATAATGGGCTTATTTTAATGTCTGATATTGATGCTTTCAATTTTTTTAGCATCAAGCCGGGTTATACTCATCTTGAGGTATTTTTGCGTGAAAATTATCTGGGTGCCACCACAAAAATTACTAACCGGTTCAAACAAATTCTTGGACCGAGTTATCTGCTGCAAAACTGGATTGACTTAAACGGCAATCTATTTGCTTTGATTGAAATGGAGAAATGGCTGCTTTTTATAGTTTTTTCATTTTTGATTCTTATTGCAGCACTAAACTGTGTCAGTTCAGTCAGCACATCCATCCTTGATAGAAAAAAGGAAATCGCTGTTTTAAAAGCTCTAGGTTTAGGTGACAAAATAATTAATAATGTCTTTTATTACAGGATTATGATGATCTGCTTGATTGCCATAGTTCTAGGCTTGGCGTTGGGAACTTTGACAGCTTGGCTGATAACTATGCAGTCTTTTTATCAGTTGAAAGGAGATGTGTACTTCATCGAAAAACTTAACATGCATGTATCTATAATAAACTACCTGGCTGTTTTTTGTGTAGCATTTGCGCTCGTTATGGTCTGCACAAGGATACCTTTGAAAGCAGTTTCCAAGCTTGACCCTGTCCAAATACTTAGAGGATGTTAGGAAGAGGAGGTTCATTGCCGATATTCGCTGCAGAAAAAATCAGAAAAACATTTTGGGATTCAAATCAAGAACTGAAGATACTGACCGATGTCAGCCTTAGCCTCGAAAAAGCTGAGTTTGCCTGTATCAGCGGGAAATCAGGTTGTGGAAAAAGTACTTTACTGCACATTCTGGGTCTGCTGGAAAAACCGGATAGCGGCAGAATATTAATTAATGAAAGAGAAGTCTCCACCCTCTCTGCAGATGCACCTCAAATGCGTAACAAACTGATAGGTTTTGTCTTTCAATTTCATTATCTCATGGATGACCTTACCGCATTGGAAAATGTAGCTTTACCTCTGATGGTTGCTGGCAACAACAGAAAAGAAAGCCTGGAAAAAGCTGAGAGCCTTTTATCACAGCTCAATCTTGCTCAAAGACTAAATCACTTTCCCAGTCAACTGAGTGGTGGTGAACAACAAAGGACAGCCTTGGCCAGAGCTTTGATAAATAATCCATCCATCATTCTTGCTGATGAGCCTACAGGTAATCTTGATTCTGCTCACAGTGCTGATGTGTTGGAGCTTTTGCAGCGAATAAATATTGATTATGGCTGCACCTTCCTTTTGGTAACACACGATTTGGGTATTGCTGATAAAGCTCAGACCCATTATAAACTGGAAAATGGAACTCTGTATAAACTGAAGTAACTCCCGATTATGAAACATTCCAAATGGCTGCTTAACCTTATTCTGGTCCTGCTTGGCATCAACATTATATTTTATCTAGTGTGGTATGCATTTGATATTCAGGGTATGGTTAAAAGCAAATTGGAAAGATATATCAGCGCTCAAATCGGAGGAACACTATCTATCCAAAAACTTGCCATCAATGAGAGACACATCACAATCAGCCAGGTCAAGTTTCGAGACAAAGCCGGTGATATTAACCTCAATGTTAGACAAATCCAGGTAAGTTATAACCTGCTTAGGATTCTTACTTCAGGTTTTAAGATAACCAAGGCTATCAATAAAGTGGATATCTACAATCCTGACCTGAGCTTGATCTTAAGAATAAAACCTCCCAAACCTGACAGTAAGCCATTCAAATTGCCCGACCTAACTACATATTTTCAACAGGTTAACATCAACCAAGGCAAGGTATATATAGACCTCTCACTGCACCCCGGAATTCAGACAGATGACACTCTCCGGATAGTGGAAAGATTGCGGGATGTTAACATTAATGCAATCAACGATAAAACCACTTATCTCAAGCTGACATCAATTACTGCCAATTCCGGTAAAGTGACAGGAGAAGCTGAGCTAGATAAAGGTTTGGTTACTTCCATCAACGCTCAGGTGCAGCAATTCAAACCAAATAAGGTGGAACTGACTGATTTCTCAAATCTAAGTACCGAAATATCTGTATTGTTTGATTACACCAAGATAAACCGCAAAGCTCAACCATCTTATAACGCTAATGCCATCCTTTGGAATACGACTGCCAGATATGACAAATATCATTTGCAGATTCCATATCTTCAGCTTGAGGGCAATGACAAATCCGCACGCTTTACTATCAGTGAAAGTTCAATAAATAAAAGTCATTTCAGTGCAGCAGGCTATTTGCTTGATATCCTTAGAAAACCCTATCTTAGCAGTTCTGTTACTTTAGCCATGGTTGACCTAAACGATATAATACCAGACCTGACAGGTACTGCCACCGGCAAAGCATCGATCCGGGGTCAAATTCCTGATTTGGAAGCAGAAGCAGCTTTCTCCCTGCCAACAGCTGTCATCTTTGGAGAATCATTCGACAATGTCGAGCTTAAGGCATTCTGGAAAGATAAAAGCCTGCAGTTTTCCACTGGTGATTCCAGTTGGCGCAACCAATCTTGGAAAGCCACAGGGAATCTTGATCTAACTGAAAGTAAGCTTTCAGTCAACTTGATTACCCATCCGGATGAATACGGTAAGGTTATGAATCTGAAGTCAGCCATATCTGCAAACCTTGATTTCAGGCAGGGCATCAAAGCCAAAGCTGAATTTCAATACCTTGATTTTTACAATGATCAGGTCTCGTTACTCGGTTTTACCGGATCAGCAGTTCTTGACATTGCGGACAGTAGAGCAAAAATTGCCAAGCTTACTCTTGAAGCAGCTAATGATTCTGGAATCTCAGTCAACGGATGGGGCAATCCACTCACTCAAAGATTTGAAGCTTATCTTAATCTGGATAATGTCAGACTTGATGACTCCATCAGTCCAGTGGAAGCAAATGGAATCAAGGCTTTGCTTTCTGGTAGAGCTCACGCCATAATGGATGATATGTTTATCAAAGGTGAAGCTTCGTTAGCACCTTATATTACAGCCCCCAAACTTTATACGGGAGATATCCAAACTACTTATTCTCTCGATCTCAAGTCTATGGCAGGACAACTTAGTCTGTCCACTGAACACGCCGAAGCTGCCAAGGTCCCGTTTAACCTTGACTTCGAACTTACCTACGCAAAAGATAAAATCGGTGTTAAAAATTTCAAGTTGGATGATGTCCTTTCTTTGGAAGGCAAGCTTAATCTAAAGGATATATTTGCTTCTTCCTTTAGTCTTGAGCTTGATTCACTTGTTTTAGAGCATTATGCAAATCTCTTACCGATTGAGCAAAGTGCTCTTCCGGTTTCTGCGCAAGTCAGTTGTGCACTGGATTACAATGCAGGTGATTCTGGTCTTGTTGAAGGAATTATCACGTCTGAAGCAGTATCTATTACCTCGCTCCATCCATTTAGTGTCAGGATGCTTCTCAATGGCAATCTGAAACGTTTGGAAGCACATACTATGATTGTTGCTAACCAAGCTGACAGCATCAGTATTACAGGGCATCTCACACACAACAATAATGTGGAGATTAATGCCTTCAGCAACATCATGGCTCTCAAGCTGCAGAATATTGTTGATGAAAAACAGCTCAGCGGGGTCCTGAGCGGATTAGTCGAATGGAAAGGAAGCTTCAGAAAAGGATACAAACCTGATCATGAGTTTGGTTGTAATCTTGAAGGCGGCAACGTTGCTTATGCCGGTTATAGATTTCGTGATATAACTCTCAGGGCTGCTCAAACCAATCAGTTACTGAAATTGGACACACTCTTTGTCAATGCCGTTGATGAAATCCAGGTTTCTGGCAGCGGTGCTCTTGACTACAACCTGATCACAGGCAACAAAGAAAATGCCGGTCATCAGCTTGACTTAGAATTACAAGGCGATGCCCTGAAAATACTAAAAACCTTTGTTCCATATTTTGAAACTGCCAAAGGTTTCGTGACCGGTAAACTCACACTCTCTGCTGGAGAAGACGGTATCAGTTGTAATAGAGGATTTCTATCCATGAAAAGTGGCATTCTAAGATTGAAAGACCAGCCAGAGGCAATTCACGACATCGTATTAGAAGCTAAAATTTCAGACAACCAGTTAAAAATAAACAAATGCATATCCAAAATAGGCAATGGCAAGCTCTACATCAGAAATGCTATTGACAGCGGAGACGATAATTTCTTTATCGGTCCTATCAATCTGGGTTATCTTTTAGTCAGGACCAATGCCGTGGGAATTCAGGTCTCTGTTCCCGACTACTTACCTGCCAATACCGTTGCTACTGCTGTCTTAAAAGGTCAAAATGCCAAGGAAGCAACTCTCAAGGGACCATTTGATGATATGAAGATTGTAGGTGAAGTCATAGCATCGAATGGCAGTGTCCTCTACCCTCCCAATACGAAAAATCTTCTGCAAATGCTTAATCTGTTTCAAACACCCCTCCCTATTGAACAGCTGCCACTTCCCTTTAGACTCGACCTAATGATCCGGACTGGTGACAATATTCACTATATCACCTACCCGGCTCATCTTACCTGTATGCCAGGCAGTTTTTTGAGGATTACCTATGACGGAATGATGTGGAATGCACCTGAAGCTAGTTTCTCATCCGAAAAAGGAACTCTCGATTTCTATGGAACTGTTTTCAACTGCGAGAAAGTCAATCTTGAGATAAATGCACTAAATAATATAATCACAGTCAATGGTTTGTTTACAAAGAAAGCTTCCGACGGAACCCTGATAACATTATCAGTAAGGACTAATCCCCAAAAAGGAAGCGATATCACAACACAACTTGAATTCAAACTTACCAGTGACAACCCCCAAGACAAGACATCCACTCAGATTCTTTCAAGGCTCAGATACAACCGCAGCATTGATGAGCTTTCTCCCGACCAAAGACAATCACTTTTGCAGGACGAAGCTATGCAGCTTGTCAGCACAAGTGTCAGCACCACCTATGTTTCCCAGTTCCTCAGTCCGGTAGAGAATAAAATCCGCCGCTTTCTAAAATTGGATAGCTTTTCAATATCCACCGGTTTTGTTCAAAACCTGTTTGTCGAGGTTACCAATCGCGACCAATCAGGTTCAACTCTATCTAATCCCGGCAACGTAAATAGTGATATCCTGCAATTCAGTTCATCAGTTCTTTTGAATAATCTTTCCCTTTCTATGGGGAAATATCTTGGTAACAGTCTGTTTGTCGATTATGAGATTTTGCTCCAGGAATCAACTGGACTTGCCAACCAGACAAAGCT
>DAHVPA010000105.1 GCA_027318525.1 Candidatus Cloacimonadota bacterium
GTAAAATGAAGCTGAGCTTCGTCTCAGTCCGGAAGGGATTGGGGTAACAGATTACACTTGGAACAATTGGAGTATAGACATTGTCATCATTGGCAGTAATGGGATTATCCACAAAGTTGCCGGTACCGTCATTGAACATCACGCAGAGATTATTGTTAGTGATATGGCAGCGCAGTATAGCCAGGTCAATGGATTGGTTGTTGTCAAACCTTTTAAACACACACTCATGACCGGGTTCATCATAATATGCCAGAGAGTCGATTGCCAATTGCACCGTCCAGTCATGGGCATTAATTAACACTGCAAACATGTTACTAATCTGAGGCATAGTTAACATATCAGGATAGTTATCTCCATTCAGCTCAGCAGAATACAGGGGGTCAAACCAACCCCCGATTATCTGCTCATGGATTGTAAATGACGTTCCCGGCAGATTCTCATAAAACCTGAAATGATTGGTAAAGCCGCCATCAAAGGTGGAGGTGATGATGTCCTTGTCACCATCGTTATCAAAGTCCTCTGTGACCACATATGAGTTATAGTTGGTGGCATCCAGTTGCTGGTAGTTGAAACTGCTGCCGGTGCTGTAAAACATATGAGAGGCGGCACCGATAAACACGATGTCATCCCGGTTATCCTCATTATAATCTGCAACTGCCATATTCCTGAATTCTGCGATATCTTGTAACCAGACGGGAGTTGAAAACTGGTAATGATTACCCAGATTATACATGTAGCACCACAATTTATGATTCGTGGATTGCTCTGTAAAACCATTGATAACGATATCATTCAATCCATCGTCGTTAAAATCTCCATGCATAGCATCAAAGTAGGCATTGCAAGTAACATCTGTTCTGAAAGGATAGATGACGGGCTGGGCAAAATCTCCATTGTAATAACCTTCCATCTGGATAGGAACGTTGTTTTGAACTTTTAATAAAAGAAGATCAAAGCCGAGTTGGTTATCAAGTTGGCAAAAGTCAACAAATAGATATGGGCCATTAACTACGATGCTTGCTGGGGAGAATGATCCTACTCCATTATTTAATGATAAAAATATTCCACCTGTCGAACTAATCAATAAGTCATTATCTCCGTCAGCGTCAATGTCTCCTGATACTAATTTTTCAGGATACCCAGGCACAGTATAATCTGTCGCGCACAGGAGTGTGACTCCAATAGTGATGAGGATTAGACATAATACAGTTAACCAAGACCGGTTGCCAGCGTGTTTCGGGCAGTTACACATCAGCGTTCCTCTCCCTCAGTAATATAATCCTACAGAATTGCGACAGGCTACTTTTCCGATAAATATTGCCGGAGAAATTGTGTCAACAGATAATTAGGCTTGCAGGCATCTCCGATGCCATTATTTTGCGCCGGAATCTGAAACCATTGATTTCTAACCACTTGTAGATGGAGACCGGGACCCTGATGCCATAAAACCGACAAACCTGAGCTGCATTCATCACACCTGTCTCAATCTCCTCTACTACCATGCGCTTATACTCTTCACTGTAAAGAAGTTGGGGGTCTTGACTTCTTCATTGCTCATGCTCCTTTTATCAATCCTTTTAGTCAACTTGTTTCATGACATAACATCCTCAATACCCAAAGTATATCTAATCTATATCTAATGTATATCAAAAGTATATCAAATGTATTCTTGAATACATTTGATATACTTTTGATTTCCTTTTGGTATGCTTTTGAACTACTTTAGGTAAAGGGAGTGATGCATGAGGAAAAAGTATACAATGCAGGATTGTTTTTACACAGAGTTTAATCATAGCGCGGTCTGTGCCTGGTATGAGCTAGGCTGGGAGCGGCTGCAGATAAGCCATCGGATATGGGGAACGGGCTGGGCTGGATAAAAAGAAAACCCCGCAGTGAGCGGGGTTTTCGATATGGGGTGTATGTTTAGCTTATTTAAGGAGCATCATACGGCGGACGGCTTTGTAGTCGCCGGCTTGCATCCGGTATTGGTAAACACCGCTGGCAACGGGTTTGCCGTCAGCGTCATTACCATCCCAGACCGCTCTGAAATGTCCCTTGGTTTTGAGTTCATTCACCAGAGTGCGGATATGCTGTCCTCTGGCATTGAAGATATCAATCCTGACAGGAGCGGGGTTTTTGACGTCGTAGGCGATGGTGGTGAGCGGATTGAAGGGGTTGGGATAATTGCCCTTCAAGATGGTGCTTACGACTTCCTGTTCGTCCTCGATTCCCACGCTCAGGATGAAGTTTCTCAGGACAGTCTGTCCTGCTGTAATCACAACATTATTGATGGTCTGGCTGTTGTAACCGACGGCAGAGCAGGTCACGGAATAGGTTCCGGCAGGCAAGAGCAGGCTATACATACCGCTGGTGTTGGTGGTGGCGGTAAAAGCGCCTGCAGTAATGGTTGCGCCAATCACGGGCAGATTGCTGGCGTTGCGGACTGAGCCAGCCAGAGTGCCGGTGGGGACGGGCTGTTTGACCAGGGCATTGGAGAAGGCTCCCAGGGAAAGGACGTTATTGGTATAGATAGCTTTGACCGCCCATTTGTAGGTGCCTTCGTTTAAGGTTGCCCAACCGGTGTCGGTCAGGTTGATGCTGGTAATCAATTCCGGAGTGAGCAGCGTCCAGGTGGCTTCGTTTTGTTCCTGACCCTGCAGCAGACGCCAGACTTTGTAACCAATCAAAGCACGGGAAGGCACATGCCTGGTCTGGGTATCACGCCCGAAGGTTTGGGAGTTATCCCAGGCGGCAGGCAGGCTTTCGCCGGTTCTGGAGAAGGGCAGGTTGCCGGAGATGTGGGAAAGCAGCTCAACCTTGCCGCCGGCGGATTTGACCGTCATGTCGGTTTCGGAGAAGCGGATATCCCGGACAGTGTTGCTGATTACGACGTTGTCGATGAACCAGTTATACCACATACCGTCACTGGTGGCGTTGGGGTCATCCGCATGCCAGGCAAGCTTTATCTGCTGTCCGGCATAAGCGGAAAGGTCAATCTGGACGGGTGTCTGATAGTTATTCCAGCCGCCTGTGAGGGCAGAAGCATCCCAGAGCACAGTCCAGTTCACACCGCTGTTGTTGGTGACCTTTACATAGTAATGGTCGTTGTTGAGCGAACCTCTGTAGGCGTAGGTTTCAAAGGAGAGATAAGCTCCCTGAGGGCAATTGAACTGCGGAGTGATCAGCCATTCATCCTGATGGTTGTAGTCCCACCAGAATCCGCACTGCCAGCTTCCATCAGAAGGAGTGACAGTCGTGGTGCCGCTGGTGACTGTGCCGAATCTGCACCAGGTGGGCAGCACACCCATGGTATTGGCAGGACCGCCATTGGTAACGACCTGGGTCCAATCTGCGGGCGGGAAGGTGGGGTCTTCGAAGCTTTGGGTGATGCCGACGGCATTGGGATCGGGAGCCAGCCAGTTGACAGTGACCTGGGTTCCGCCGGTGCCTTCGGTGGCTTGGACATTCCTGGGCGTGTAGGCAATTTCGCTCAGGGTGACGGTGCCCATGTTATACTGAGTGGTTCCCACAGTGATGCTGCCATTGAGCAATTGATAGCCAAGGGCGCTGGCTCCATACTGATAGGTCTGGTTGGTATAGACGCCGGGAATGGTGAACTGACCCTGGGCATTGGCAGTGGCTTCGTAGTTTTCATAGCCGGTCAGGGTAATGGTTGCTCCGGCTAAGCCAATGGTGGGAGCATCACTGCCTACAATGGTGCCGACGACGTTGAGGTGGGCATCTGCTGTAAGGTGAAGTTCTGGGTTACGGTGGAATCTTCCACTATAATCACAGAAGCAGTCTGCGGCAGATAACCGTAACGGCTGGCAGTCACAGAGATGGTATCGGCAATGATGTTCATGATATTATAGACGCCCTGGGCATTGGTCATTGCGGTAGCGCCATTCAGAATCTGGATGGTGGTATTGGCAAGAGGCAGGTTTCCTGCGCCATAAACGGTACCGGTGAGATGTCCCACTCCGCCGGGAATCATATTGATGGCGACGTTGGGACGGTTGGCATTGACGGTGCCGTTGTTGGTTGGCGGATTGGTATCTGCATACCAATACATATGCGTTCCGGTCTGACCGCTGGTGTATCTGAAATAGGGATAGGAAGATACGCCTGCACCGCCGTAGAAGGTTTCCACCAGAATCAGGAAATTTCCGCTCAGATAGACATACGGATTATCCAGTTCGATGGGCACCCAGCCGGTCTGGCTGAAGGCGAGGGTATCTGTCTTAACAAGGGTTGCACCGGCAACCATGCTATCCCAGGAAGTAGCTGTCAGAGCAGTATCGGTGGTGGGTTTGATATAGATTTTGAAGGGCACTTCCACCGCATTGGCAGTGGCGACATACCACTGGAATCCGGTAATCATGCCAATCAAGCCAATCTGGGTTCCGGAAATCAGGGTGGCATCCCTTTCATAACCATAATAAGCACCGAAAGGCTGACGCTGAGTCGAAGTGCCTTCACCTATTGTAATCACGACTGTTCCCGCGGGCTGAACATTGAGCATCAGGCTGGGGGTCTGGTCGTTAAGGTTATTCTGGTCTCCGGTAAGCACGAGCTTGGCATAGATGGACATTGGTCCCACTGTAGTTGGAACCCAGGGGACGGTAATTGTGCCAGCCATACCGGGTTCAATCAGGGTTCCGGGGGTTGAAGTAAGAACCGCATTGGTGGCGGCGTCACACAGATTGACCGTATAAGTGGATTGGGGATTGATGCCCCAGTTGAACAGATTGACTGTGTAGTTATAACTGACTCCTACGGATGGGGTGGAATTGCCCTGCAGCGAGATGGCTGCCAGGTCGTTATTGGGAGTCACTTCTATGGTAACGTCATCCAGATAGATATACTGAGAAGTGGAGGCGTTGCCATGCTTGAATGCCATGAACTGACCGTTGCCGGTATAGGTCTGGAAACCGACCACATATTCAGCCCAACTGGAAGTCAGGGGAACACTTGCTACTTGGGAGAAGGTTCCCGTATCCTGCGGGTTGGACATTCCTCCCACCGCCAGTTGCATGGAGGTGGAACCCTTTGCCCAGAATTTGATGCGCATTGTATTGAGCGGCAGGGTGCTGCTTATGGGCGGAGATACGAGGTAAGGTCCGCTGGTGGTGGTGGAGTTGTAGATTCTGACGCAGTTTGGCGCACTATTGGGAGATGTGGCATAGGTCACCAATATCTGCGGAGAAGTGGCAATTGGTGTCCAGTCTATCGGTAACGCCGGAGCAGTAACTGTATCGAAGTTTTGGAAATAGGGCGAAGTGTAGATGGTGGGGTCGATGCAGGTGGCGCTGAGTTCAACCAAATGTTGAGTCCTGGTTCCTTCCCTGTCCCTGCCCACCTGATAGCTGAAGCTCCGGTTCAGGTTGTCAGTGATTGTGATTGTGGCTGTATGAGTGCCAATGGCAGTCGGCAGATACCTGGTCGTAAAGGCAGCCGTCTGGAAGCTGGTAAGCGACAGAGGCAGGACAGGCAGATTCTGCAGTGTGAAATAAGGACTGCCGGTAATGGAAATGCTGTTGATGATAAGCGGATTGGTGCCGCCGCCTATATTGATCAGCGTGAATGCTTTGTCATAAGTGATATTCATGAAAGTCTGCCCATAATTATAGGCAGTGGGTGTTATGGCAAAAGCAGGCTGTGTGTCAATCGCGGTGAAACTCAGTCCGATATTGGGACGGTTGGTATTGAGGTATCCGTTACCCGTGGGAGCTGAAGTGTCTGCATACCAGTATTGGTGGCAGCCGGTGGTGCCTGTAGTGTAACGGAAGTATTGGGAGGAGGTAGTTCCGGCTCCGCCGTAGTTGGTTTCCACCAATACTATCAGGTTGCCGCCGAGGTAAATATAAGGATTGGTAAAGGGCAGATAAATCCAGCCGGTTTGGCTGACAGTAATCGTGTCCTCCACAGCAAGTTGGGCATCGGTCAGCATGGTAGCCCAGGGAATAGCAGTCATTGCTGTTTCCGTGGTCGACTTCAGATATATTTTGTAAGGGATTGAATTACCGTATTGGGTGGAGGCATACCACTGCACGCCCGTGATCCTGCCCATCAGATTAATCTGGTCGGAGGTATAGAGCGAAGCGTCTCTTTCATAGCCATACAGGGTTCCCATAGGCTGACGCTGGGTGGAAGTGCCATTGCCAATCTCCACCATCAGGGTACCGGCGGGATGGATAAAGATATTCATGGTGGGGGAATTGTCGTTAAGGTTATTCTGGTCACCGGTCAGGACAACTTTGCCGTAAATAACCAAAGCGCCTTGAGCGGTGGGCGTCCAGTTGACAGTAACGTCAGCATTGGCTCCAGGATTGATTTGAGGTCCAGGCACAGAAGCCAGTTCCGTATCGCCGTTCATCAGTTTGACCTGATAGTTTGATTGTGCCAGAGAGCCCCAGTTTGTCAGAGATACTGTGTAGGTGGAGGGGCTGTTCAGTGAAGGCGAGGAAGGTCCTGTCAGGGCCGTGGCTGCCAGGTCATTGTCGGCAATAATCTCCAGCATTACATCATCCACATAGATGCTTTGGGAGGTGGAGGCGTTGCCGTGCTTAAAGGTGACGTAGCGTCCGGTGCCGGCATATGTCTGGAAGCCGACTACATACTCTGTCCAGGTGGAAGTAAGGGTAATTGTCTGTGTCTGCTCATAAGTGGCAGCATCCATCGGATCAGCTGTTATACCAACAGAGAGCACATAGTTTGAGCCCTTACCC
>DAHVPA010000106.1 GCA_027318525.1 Candidatus Cloacimonadota bacterium
GGTTTAAAAACAGATGTTGATTATTCTGTAGATTCTATTATCAAAGGAGTTCGTCAAGCCTGGAATTCCCAGTTGTTTGACCTCATTTATCCTGTCCTGGAAAAGGATGGCGACAACTACATTCTAAATCTATACGTTAAGGAGTCTGAGAGGAAGCATCTTGTCTTCAACTTTGCCTATGACAGGGAAAATGAGTTTATGGCAAGCGGGATACTTACTCTCAAAAACATTCTCCTCAAAAACTCATATCTCCAAGCTGAGCTCAAATTAGGTGGAAAAAACGAACTAAACCTTGATTATGTAAAAAATTTTGGTCAGGCTTATGGAGTGTATTATCATCTTTATCCATATCTGGAAGAAAAAAGAGTGTATTTCTACAACGATTCGCATGAAAGAATTACCAGTGCACGTTCCATGGAAATTGGCATGACAGCCGGTCTGGGAATGTTTGCCAAAAAATCAATTGTTTTGGAAGGATACGGATACACATACAATACTAACCTTTACCGTGAGATAGCTTTAAACGACACTTTAGAAAAATCCTTCAGTTTCTCTGGGGTTGGACTGAAAGCTTATCACGAGAGTCTGGACGATTATGTGTTTCCAACTCAGGGAGCCAGAGCTTTAATTAAGCTTTCATACTCCAAGGATAATGTTTTAAGTGACCAAACTATGAACAGGCTCAAAGCTGAGTACTTTATCTTTTATCCTTTTTCATCAAGGATTTCCTGGCTGTTGGGGTTAAACCTCGGTTCACATTTAAAAGGGAACAACACTATCCTTTACGACCCTAGCTATCTGGGTGGCTTGGATAACTTTGCAGCTTATCCACTATATGAAAAAAGCGCTCCATATTATGAACTAATACAAGCAGGAATCAGATTGAATTGGAGAAAAAGGTTATTTCTAACAGGTAAAGTCCAAATCCTTAATTATTCGGATAGCAATGTCTTGTTGGAGGATAATGAGATTGCTTGGGGTGGGGTTTGGGAAGCAGGTTATCAGACTTATGTAGGACCGGTCCGGATTTCCATTGCTGCTGCAGAGGGTAATAAGGTCCAATATTATCTGTCATTGGGCTACACTTGTGATATCTTCCATTTTTCCAGAAGGTAGCTGCGATTATAGTATAATTCTACTGGGATAAAATCTTAGCTTTGGTTTTTTGGCAGATATCTCTTGATTTGACCAGGTCTTCGCTTTCGACATAAATCCTGATGATAGGCTCCGTTCCGGACTTGCGGATATGGATCCAATAGTTACTGCCAGTGGCTTTTACACCATCCTGAGTATCTATTTGCAACCCTTCAAAATAATACGGTACCTTGCTCATGATTACGTCAATCTTGCTCGAAACGGTCTCAATTTTATCTTTATAAATGTAATAGGTGGGCAATTCTGCAATGATTTCAGTTAATGGCATCTGTTTTTCTGCCATCAAACCAAGTATCAAAGCCATTCCGGACAAAGCATCTCGTGTATAATTAACATCAGGACAAATAACTCCACCGTTGCCTTCACCACCGATCGGGCTCTGCAATTCCAGCATTTTTTTCCCAACGTGGATTTCTCCGATTTTGGTTCTGTGCACGTTGACGCCAAATTTATGCGCAATATGGTCGGATAGCATGGAGGAGGAAAGATTGACAACGATGTCTCCTGCTTTTTTGCTTAGGACAAAAAGTTCAGCCAAAGCGACTGTGTATTCTTCTCCGATGCAATTGCCAAGATTGGATACAACAGCCAGCCTGTCCACATCGGGGTCAGTTGCAAATCCGATGTCTGCCTGATGCTTTTGAACCGCTTGTTCCAGATCGTGCAGGTTTTTGCTTAATGGTTCAGCCGGATGGCTAAAAACGCCTGTTGGTTTGGAATTGATTTCCACCACTTCACAACCAAGTTCTGTCAGCAGTTTGGGTGATATCAGACCACCTGCTCCATTGACTGAATCCAGCACTACTTTAAACTTACGGTTGCGGATGGCTTCCAGATTCAGATAAGGGATAGAGAGTATTTTCTTTATATGTCTGAGGGGAGCAGAACTGTCATGAAAAAGGCTGCCTATGGATGTCCAATCAGACCAGCGTGTTTCTTTGAACATGCAGGATAGAAAATCATTAGCTACATCGGGATACAGGAACATCCCATTGTGGCTGACAAGTTTCATGGCATTCCATTCAGGAGGATTGTGGGAAGCTGTGATAACGATACCTCCAGCTGCCTGCAAGTCTCTTACTGCCAATAACGTGGTCGGAGTGGGGACAATCCCCAGGTCGACCACATCACAGCCAACACTCATCAAACCGGAGGTGATTGCCTGAAACATTGCCAACCCCGTTGTTCTGCTGTCACGACCGACGACTATTTTCCCTCTGCCGCAAAATATGCCGAAGTTAGCTGCAATGGTCAAAGCCAGCTGAGGGGTAAGAGAGACTCCATAAATCCCGCGAATTCCGCTGACGCCTGTCATTAAGTTTGTCATTCCCACCTCTCAGCTTTTTATCAATAATTCAATCTTAGAAATTGAATTCCTGGCGATTATCTACTATCTTTGCCTTTTTCATGGTAGCATCGTACCAACGATTCCAGGCTTGTTCTTCCATTCTGTCTTTGTATTTTTTCTGTTCATCTTTATTGCTCAGGAAGGATTTCATATCAGCCTTGACTCTGTTTTCGCAGATAACGATAAACTGTCCTTCCTTGCTGTCGATGAGGGCAGAGGTTTGACCTGTGTTAAGTTTCAGAGCAGCTTCATTAACTTCCTGGACCTTGCCGATTTCAGGGATATAGGTGTCTTTCTTAAAGTTCTGAAGATTGACTACTTTTATCATGCTGTCCATGGGAGCATAGACCAGATATTCTTCCGGTTTGTGCATTTTGGCAAAGTTCTGAGCTTTGGCACGCATGGCTTCTACGTTTTTCTGTTTTTCAAGTTCAAATTTAAGTCGCATCTTGACTTTTTCCAGTGGCACATAGGGATCTTTTGATTTGGTAGTAATCTGCGCCACGATATAGTTTCCGCGTCTGTCCTTTTCAACTTTGGATACAGCTCCGACTCCGCGTTTACGCAGGAATTTGAGAAGAGCGTCATGCTTGCCCATTCCAGGGATAAAGTCTGCATCAGAATAAACTGCGTCTGTATCCATCGCTTCCATTTTTAGTTGTTTGGCAGCTTTCTCAATACCGATTTTCTTTATCAGTTTGGCAGCATTTTGTGCCTGTTCCTGGATGGCGTCTTTGGATTCTATGGAAGCATTCACTTTCTTCAGAATGTGGCTTGCCTTGACTTGAGGTTCTCCACCTTTTGAGCCGATGGAGTCAGTCCTGACTATGTGCCAGCCAAACTGGGTTTTGAAGGGTTTTGAGATCTGTCCCGGTTGTTGCGAGAACGCCACTTTCTCAAATTCTGGAACCATCTGTCCTTTTCCGAAAACTCCAAGTGAACCGAACTGGGCTGCGCTACCCGGATCTTCTGATTCGTCTTTAGCCAATTGACCAAAGTCTGCGCCCTTCATCAGGTCATTATAGATGTCGTCTATTGTAGCTTTGACAAGGTTAAAGTCTGCATCCTGAGGTTTGATTTCGAAGATGAGGTATTTCATTGATGCGGATTTGCCTTTCTTGATTTCCTTGTCTGTATCTTTGTTTTTGTCATAGTAAGCTTTGATTTCGGCATCTGTCACAGCCGGTTTTGGCAGCTTGTTGTAATCAAAGAAAATCACTTTGCCGAACATCTCGTCATGTTCTTTCATATACTCTGCTTTCAGACTGTCCAAAGTGATGTTGGACTTGGATTTGACCTTGTCCATCAGGCGGGTAAAGGGTAAAGACTCACGGAAATAGTCACTGATTGCGTTGAAAAACTGTGTGTCCTGTTTCAGGGCAGTGAGATATTTCTTGCGGTCAAATCTGCCATTGGTCTGTAATCCGGGGTTCTGCATCAGTTCCTGGGGGGGATTATTCTGCATTTCATTCAGAATATCTTCATCTGTAACGCGCACTCGCATCTTTTTGATTTGCTTGCCCAATACTATTTTCTGGACAAGGCGCTGCCAGGTTTGGTCAGATAGGGAGTTGATCATATCCTGTGAAATGTCGGCATCAGGATTTTGCTGGCGGTAAGCTTCCACGTTCTTCTGAAGTTCTTCCTGGAACATGGCATAGGTGACTTTGGTGCCGTCTATCTCGCCAATTACATCCCTCGGTTTTTCAAAGATACCGGTTACGCCCATGATACCCATACCGACGATGAAAACTATCGCCACTATCCAAATCACGAATTTCTGATTTCTTCTTAACTGTTCGAGCATTTATTCCTCCATGCGGATAACAATACTTCAATTTTCCTTGAAATGACATAATTTTGAAGCTGCATATTTAAGCAAGTTTTTTTCTGTCAGATGCTCTTTCATCCTTGCTGATACAATTATGCTCCCTGGTTGCCAACTTGGAATCAACCCGGGATCCACCTGGGGTCCTCCTGGGGTAAGCCCAGGTGGATGCCACGTGGACTTCAGATTAGTTCCAGGTTGCCATACAGGGAGGTAAAGGGAAGCGGTATTCAGTTGAAATGGTGTTACTGACACTCAGTTTGATTCAGAGATTGACAGATAATGTATTTTGGGAAGAAAGTAATCAGGCATTAACAACAAAGGAGAGCTGAGACTCTGAAGATAAACGAACTGACTGATAAAAAACTATGGCTGGCGCCTTTGGCGGGTTATACGGACAGACCCTTTAGGCTGCTCTGCAGGGAATGGGGCGCAGACGTGGTGGTGAGTGAAATGGTTAGTGCCGATGGTATCATTCATCACCAGAGGCAGACCCTGGCATATCTGGAATTCACAAAGGGTGAAAGACCTTTTGGAGCGCAGCTTTTTGGCTCTGATGCACTGATTATGGCAAAAGCTGCCGAGGCTTGCCTTGGCTATCAGCCGGACTTCATCGATATCAATATGGGATGCCCGGTCAAGAAAGTGACCAAAAGAGGAGCCGGAGGAGCTCTCATGGCGGATTTGATCAAGGCAGTTCAGATAGTCAGGGAAATCCGGAGAGCTCTGCCTCCAGATTTTGTGGTCTCTGTAAAGTTCCGTTCCGGCACTGAAATCAATCATCTGAACTATCTGGATTTTGGATTGGCAATGCAGGATGCCGGGGCAGATCTGCTCACACTGCATCCGAGGACAGTAAAACAGGTTTTCAGCGGGGTCAGCAACTGGGAGCATATTGCCAATTTAAAGAGTCATGTGACTATCCCTGTCATTGGAAACGGTGATATAAAAAGTGTGGACGACGCTCAAAAAATGCAGAACGAAACAGGATGCGACTCCATTATGATTGGCAGGGGAGCTTTGGGCAATCCCTGGTTGTTTTATCAGATCAGGCAGGCTCAAAAGGATAATAATCAAAGAGAAATTACCGGCGATCAGAAACTGGATTCATTGCTTCGTCATCTGGATTATGCACTACAGGTTAAACCGGAACGGCTGGTCGTAAGAGAAATCCGATCTCACCTGTGTTTTTATACCAAAGGGATGTCCGGTGGAGCAATACTGAGGAATACTATCAACCACACCGATTCAATTACAGAATTAAAAAAGATATTGACGGAAGCCTTCAGGCAATAAGATAAGAAATCTCAGAAGGAGAGGACTATGAACCACGAATTTGAACAGGACAATATCGAAACCAAAGAAATGAATGAAGAAGAAACACAACAAGCAAAACAAAAGACCATTTTTACAGATGATGAGCGTAAAATGCAGTTTTATGAAAAACTGAGAAAAAAGGTACGTCAGGTTTCTAAAGAAAAAGCCGGAAAAGCAGGAGTCCTGACTGAATACCTGTTTCTGTTGCCGGATTTCTTTATTCTGGTTACACGCCTTGCTATGGATGAACGGGTTCCCACCAAAAAGAAAATCTTTGCGGGAGCCATCATTGCTTATATGATGCTGCCAATCGACATCATTCCGGATTTTATTCCTGTGCTGGGACATCTGGATGACCTGGTCCTGGTAGTATTGGGACTGAATATGATTCTGAACGATATAGACCAACAGATCCTGATTGACAACTGGAGCGGTGAAGGAAATCTTCTGGAACTGTTGCAGACCATCTCAGCCAAAGCAGAAAACTTCCTTGATAAAAACGTTTATGTAAAAATCAAAAAATGGCTATCCAAACGCAGCTGATATGAGTAGATTGATTCTGGCTACCCATAACCGAGATAAACTGCGTGAAATCAGAGCGCTGCTAAATCTGCCTGGACTTGACATCATGGCAGTGGATGATGTTTTACCTGGCTTTGACGTTGAGGAAGACCAGGATACCATCTTGGGCAATGCTGTCAAAAAAGCGGTCGAAACAGCAAAAGCAACAGGTTTTCCATGTCTGGCAGATGATACAGGTTTGTTTATAGAAGCTCTAAAAGGTGCTCCCGGTGTCATGGCTGCTAGATATGCCGGAGCGGGATGTTCATATGCAGACAACAGGCACAAAGCCCTGCAGCAGCTTTTAAACTATAACAACCGCAGAGCTGAATTCAGGACTGTGGCAGTATTGGCGGAGCCAGACGGTGTGGTTATCTGGAGAGAAGGAATTGTCAAAGGTAAGATTACCACAGCTGAAAGGGGTGATAATGGATTTGGATATGATGCTATCTTCGAAGTTGACGGTAAAAATAAAACCTATGCCGAAATGAATAATGATGAGAA
>DAHVPA010000107.1 GCA_027318525.1 Candidatus Cloacimonadota bacterium
CCACGCTAACCCCTCCGGGCAAAAGAGGAAGGAGTGAATCCGGGGATTGGGAAAAACCCAAGGGCATAAAAAAAACGCCGGATTGAACCGGCGTTTTTATATTGGGAATGGTTGGATTATTAACGGTTGGCGGTCACATAGTAGAAGCGCTGGGAATAGGTGGCTCCGTCTCCGGTCAGGACATAGGAGTTGGTGGAGCTGGTTCCGCGCAGGGTGAATGTGCCGTCGGAAAGGTCGCAGGAATAGATGTTCCAGCTGGTGATGGTGGGATCGTTATCCCAATCAAGCTGGAGGTCGGTTCCCGCTACTGTGATTGTGACGTTGATGGGAGCGTCCGGAGCAGTGCCGTCTGTAAATTCAGCCAGACTGCGGGGGACGAATTGCATGGTCGTATTGAACTGCAAGACTACGCCGACGATGGTCTTGGGAGTGGTGGGAATCGGAGTTCCGACATAATCCAAATCGGCATAATGCGTTCTCAGGACACCGGTGCCGGAAGAATCGGCAATGGTGTAGTTGGTGGTTCCGGCAAAGCTGCCTGTGGCACTGATTGTTACACCGGAAAGCCTGACCAGTTTTGCCTGATAGGTGGTATCCAGATTGAGCAGAGTCACATCCTGCGGAGTAATGGTGTTGCCTGTTGAGGTGGCAGCGCCCGGGTCAGCCGCGGGAGTGAACTGCAACATATTTGCGTAGAAACCAAGGGTTCCGATGATGCCTGTGATGCCGTCTCCCAAGTTGTAGGGGGTGGTGATGGCTCCGGCAAAGTCATCAATCAGGATAGCTCCGGTGGCATCCTGGATATATTTGGTGTTGCGGGTAGTGGATTTCAGAGTCAGGATTGCTTCCCCAGTCAGTTTGTAGTAATGGGTGAGACCGGTGGTCTGAGCTCTAAGGGTGGCGATGTCCGGAATATCTGTGGCATAGAAGTAATTAGCCGAAACAATCGGACTGGGCGCAAATCCTGAAGCAAAGGTGATTGCCTTGACCACGGTGGTGGCAGTTATCTGGAAGGGTGCCGAGTATGCAGGTGATAACTGGGTCGGGTCTGAGCCATCGGTCGTATATCTGGTGACGCCGCCTGCCTGGGTGGTTGTGATGGTGACCATGACAGGAGCAGTCTGCAGTCCGGGAGTCGGGGCAATGGTCGGAGCAGAAGCTTGCACAGCGCCGGGATAGAAGGCATGGGTTCCCAGATTGTCGATGTAATCAACGGCATAAGCATCCCATTCGGTGGCGAGAGTCGGGAAGAGCGTATCAGGATTGACAGTAACGCCGCCGAAGACGTTGCTCTTTCTAATCAGGGTCTGGTTGACAGTGGTCAGAGGAGCAGTTCCCCACAGGCTGCCCGGGTCTTCGCCGATGCGTCCGAAGATATCCACATGGGAAGCAGTTGATTCCTTGTAGATAGCCAGAGCGTCGTCTCCATTATAATATGTGACAGTGCTGGTGACATCAGCCAGAGCCAGAATGCTGGCATTGGCGCCGGGATTGGCAATGATATAGACGTCGTTGTTGGCAAGGGTTCCGGTCATATAAACAGGATTGGATCCACTGGTCGAGCCGTTGCTGTATAAGTAAACGGTGTAATCGGAGAGGTCAACCGGGTGTCCCGTGCCGTTGAAGATTTCGATAGCTTTGTTGTTGGAAGACCCTTCAATATATTCAGAGAAGAAGAGGTCTGTGGCATAAGTGGCGGAGGGATCAAGTCCATAGCTGACGACAGTGATTGTGTCGGCTGATGCTCCACTGGTCAGGATGATGGTATCATTGAAGGTTCCCATGGAAGTGGGGTTGAACTTAATCCAGAAGGTGCTTACGCCGTTATATCCGGAAGTTATCTGATAAGGATTGGTATATGAACCGCCTTGGGTTGCCGAGAAGGTATATTGTCCGCTGGACGCAATGGTAATCGAACCGGACAGATTGGCGCCGGTTACGGTATTGGATTGCGGGGCGGAAGACTGACCCTGCTTGGCAGCAAAGGTGAGGGCGGCATGTTCGACCACGAGGGAAGGTTCGGGGCTGTTTGCGGTTCCGCTTAAAGCGATAAACACGGTATCGGCTTCGCCGCCGTCAATGGTGTGGACGATGGTGCCGGTGTCGGTTCCAGCCAGAGTGGGATTGTATCTGACCAGGATGGCGTCGTTATAGGTGGGAATCATCTGCAGAGTGGAACCCCAAACCATGCTGGCAGGGTCTGCTATCTCAAACGGCGCTGTTACATTGATATCGATGAAGTTGCCAAGGTTGGAACCCGTCAGGGTATAGGACTGAGAAGCAGAAGGCGTTCCGGAAATAGTCGTGAAGGGAAGGATGGTTCCCGTGACGATGATTTCACCGGTGTAGCCATTACCGCTGACAGCCACGTAAACAGGATCGGCACCAGTGGCAGTGTGGCTGATATTACCCGAATAGACGATTCCGGCAGCAGGATTAAATCTCACATAAACGACATCGTTGGCAATTCCGCCCGTCTGCGTGACGGAAACAGAAGAGGTCCAGACAGATTCATCCAGAGACAACTGGAATCCGGTGGGAGCTGTAACGGTAACGTTGGAAGTAAGTCCCGAACCGGTAATCGTATAGTGCTGAGCAGCCGAAGGAGTTCCCACCACTGCCGTAAAGGGAGTGAGGGTTCCGATTGTGGCAAGGGTTGTTCCGGTCGGGAAGAGGTCCGCCCAACTGGTTGCAACACGGATGCCGTCAATCTTGAACACAGGAGAATTGGAACCTTGCCTGATGGCAACTGCTCCGATGCTGGCAGCATCGACTGAGGATATGTCTGTCGCAGTCAATTGCGGAGCGGGTTCAAAAGCTGTTATGGCGGGATTGACCCACATAAAGACAGAGTCGTTGGTTGCTCCATCTACTATTTTATACTTCATGGTAATCAGATAAGTCGTGCCAAGGGCATAACTGTAGTTAGTGTAAACAGGTGTGGTTGTTCCTTTGGCCAAGCCAAAGCGGACGTTATTGGAACCGTCTTTCTGAGCAAAGACTCTGCCCTTGAAATCGGTTCCGATAGGGTTGGGACCAAGATGGAACACATAGTCGGTTGAAGTTCCGGGGAAGCTGGTCAGGTTAATTAAGAAAGAAGAATAAACTGAGCCGCTGCTTTGGGTTGCGAAAGAGCGGTTCAAATCTTCTCCTGAAGCTATGGTAACAGCACTGTTGCCGGTTATGGAAGCATAGTCGGGATAGGTCAGGTTATCGTTGGCGACAAGTATGAAGTTGGTTGTGCCGCTGTGGATTGCCCAGCCGTTGTCATGCAGATATGTCCCGGCAGTATAGTCGAAGTTCTCTTCCAGGAGCAGATTTGAGACTGTGGTCAGGGTCAGGCCTGAAGCCTGGGGAACCGTTCCGTCAGTCTTGTAGTTTACGTTTGCACCTGTATTGTTATAGGGATAGATCTGGAAGTAGTATGTGGTGTTCTCAGTCAGACCGGTAAAGGTGTAAGTCTGAACGCCTTGAGCAACATTGTAGACCAGTGCGCCATCAGCTTCGGCAACGCCATCGGTCGGAGCAGTAATGGCTGCATAACTGACGCTGCTGCCTTTGATCAGATAGGATTGGGCGTCAGAATCAGTCCAGGTAAGAGGAATGCTGGACGTGGTAGTTGTCCCGGCAGCAAAGGCGGTCACATGGGCTGCAGGTTCGTTGCGCAGGGTTGTGAAGGTTAACTCGTTGCCATAGCTGGTATCGACACTATTGGTGGCGTAAGCGCGGACATAATACAATGTGCCGGCAGAAAGACTTGTCAGGGAGCTGACAAAGGTGCCAATGCCGGTGCCGTCTGAAGTGTTACTGTCTGCAATGGTGGGTGAACCTGTGGTATTCCAGCAGACACCGCGGGCTGTGACAGCAGCGCTTCCGGCATCCACTACTTCACCGCCGCTTGTGGCAGTGGTATAGCTGATAGCTGTAATAGCTGCAGTGGTTATGGAAGGAGCTGAACCTCCGCCCCAGATGGAGGTGACGTATTCAGGATGGTCGATAAACGGATTACGGTTACCCTGACGTTCCTGAATGCGGTCATTCCTGCGCATTTCCCAGGCATCGGGTGGATCGGCATTATGCCAGGCAATCAGGGTGGACAATCTGGCATACAGGGAGTCGGCATAAGTCTGGGAGAAGACATCTTCGCTCAGGGTCAGGTTATAAAGCATGGAGGAGTCTGTTCCCTCATACCTGGTGTCCATATAGAACATCATACGGGCGATATCGCCTTTCTCAGTTTCTCTTGGTTCCCAGATATTGGTGGAAAGGTAACAGCCTGTGACTCCGCTGTAGCTGCCATAAGGTGATGCATCGGTATAAGGCGTGGTGCCTTCATCAAAGTCGCGGTTGCCTTTGGCTGAATTAACGGTTGAGTCACTGGGACGCAGGTGGTGCAGGTCTGAATATGCCGGCAGGTCACCTTCGATACCATGACTGTCAGACCAGGTGTGTTCTTTGTTCCAGCCGGATACGCCTGTATTGTATTCGGTTTTGGGAACAGACCAGCCGGTGTATTGTTCGATGATGTTGTTGGCATTATTGGGGTCTTCATCGGTATATTTCAACTGGTCTGTGGTAGCTGTATAGCTGAACACAGTGGTATGATTGTTCTTGGAGAGAGTGTGCAGTCCAGCTTTGAGGGCTGCTCCACTCAAGCCTGTCACAGAAGTGTAATATCCGCCGAAGGGGTCTGAAGCTGTGGTGGTCTGACTGCCTGCCAGAGGACTGGTAACCAGATAATCGGTGGCAGAGCCTGCTCCGTTAAAGGAGTATATTTTGTAATAATAAGTTGTGCTGGGTGATAGTGAAGCCTGTGAGAACGAAGTGCTGCTGCCGCGATAGACTACTACTCCGTCACCCAGAGTATTTCCCACTACATAAGATGTAAAATCTGTCGGGTTGGTTGTGGGAGCAGAGCCTGTCTTGCGAACAGCCAAGTATCCATCCACTGCAGGATTGGCGGCAGTGTAGGATACGGTGAAGGAGTTGGAACCGACAGCACTGAAGGTCAAAGCTGTGGGCTGGGCTGTGGGTTCAGTAACAGGTGCTCCGGTGCCGACTGTTATTGTATAGGTCGGGAAGGTCAAAGCTGCTGCATCGTCATGATAATACAGTGCCGGATCATTGAATAGAGCCAGCAATTCCGCCTTGGTGCCGGTAACAGACACAGCAGTCTGAGCAGTGGCTCCGTTGGCAAAGTAGGCATTGTCGACTTCTGCGGTGGAAGTGGTCATTGCCACTGAATAACCTGTCAAAGCAACAGGCAGATAGGATGTATTTGTAGTCACTGTTCCTGTGTTGACAAAAGCTTCTGTGGAGAACGCATAAAGGAAGCGTGAATCGCTAGCTTCGGTGGGACGTTCGGTCCAGGTGCCTTCAAAAGCTATGACCTGGTCACCCGCTGCAGCGCAGTTGAACGATGAATTGGTCGTAACTGAGCCGATGGAAGCTGTATAGGTGGTCGGCATGGAAATGGTAATGGTGGTTCCGGCAGCTACGGATGATGTGTGTGACCACTGGATGTAGCCTTCGTTGGTCAGGAAGGGACCGGTTTCTGTGGACCAGGCATTATCCGTAAAGGTGATGGTGGTATTGGCAGGGATTTCTGCCAGTGCCGCAAAGACCATGCTCTTGGTGGTGTCGGTGTTGAGTGCGATGATGGCAATATCACCGGCATACAAAGCTGCTGTGGCTGCTGCAGTAGCTGCAGTGACAGAAGGAACAACTCCGCCAATCAGGTAATTGATGTTGGTGCCGCTGTTGGTGTAGGGATAAATCTTGAAGTAATATGTGGTGGACTGTTCCAGACCGGTGAAGGTATAGGTCTGGGTGCCCTGAGCCACGGTATGCACCAGAGTACTCCATGATTCAGAAACGCCATCCACTGGAGGAACAATGTCAAATGCGCTGACGGTGCTGCCTTTGATGAGGTAACCGTCTGCTGTGGCATCGACCCAGGTCAGAGGAATGGTTCCGGAGGTGGTGGTGCCGGCGGCAAAGCTGGTCACATGAGCAGCAGGTTCTGATTTCAGGGTAGTAAAGCTGACTTCATTGCCATAGCCGGTGCCGGCGCTGTTGGTGGCATAAGCGCGGACGAAATACTGGGTATTGGCGGTAAGAGGATTGAGTGAACTGACAAAAGCATCCATACCTGTGCCGTCGCTGGTGTGGCTGTCGGCTATTGTAGGTGAGCCGGTTGTGTTCCAGCAGACGCCTTTGGCTGTAATGCTTGCTCCGCCATCGGCAGAGATGGAACCTCCGCTGGTGCCCGAAGTATCGGTAATAGCACTTACAGCTACGGTGGTCAGGGTAGGAACTATAACGCCCATAGAAGTAGCCTGGCTGCCTGCCAAAGGACTGGTGGTCAGGTAGTTGGCAGAGCCGCCTGTTCCGTTATAGGAGTAGATTTTGTAATAATAAGTGGTGCTTGGGTTAAGAGGTGTATCTGTAAAGGAAACACCGCTTCCGCTGAAGACGACTGTGCCATCGCCAAGTGAGGCTCCGGCAGCATAGCCTGTTCCGTCCACAGGGTCGGTGGTGGGAGCAGAACCGTCTTTCCTGACGGCTATGTAATTATCAGCCACAGGGCTGGCAGCAGTGAAAGCCACGCCGATGGATGTGGTGGTAACGCCGCTGAAAACTATGGATGTAGGCTGAGCGGTGGGTTCGGTAGCCATGGAAGCT
>DAHVPA010000108.1 GCA_027318525.1 Candidatus Cloacimonadota bacterium
GTGGTGGTGCCGTCGCCTGCGATATCGTGAGTCTTTTCAGCTACTTCTTTGCAAAGCTGCGCACCCATATTTTCATATTCGTCTTCGAGTTCGATTTCCTTGGCGATGGTGACACCGTCATTGGTAATCAAAGGTGAGCCGAACTTCTTATCCAGAACGACGTTTCTGCCTCTGGCGCCAATCGTGACCTTTACGGCGTCAGCCAGCTTGTCCACGCCCTTTTTGAGTGAAGTGCGGGCTTCATGTGAAAATTGAATTTGTTTAGCCATAGTAGTAAACCTCCCTATGCTCTTGATTCTTTATTTTGCTTTTTATTTCTTAGCAGTCAATGCTAACGAGTGCTAATATTCCCCGCTCCGTTTTCCTGTCAAGCAGAAAATTAACGGTGCCGTAATTTATGGGGTTCTGCGGTCAGGCTTAATTCTTAAAATCAGCAGAACTTTGCAGAGCAGCCTGGGTCAGCAACAGATTGAAATTATGGAACATCTTGGGAACAATGATGCCGGGCAGGACATCAGCGCCCTTTTGTTTCAAGGCAGTGCTCATGTGCTTGATGCAGCCGTTGCCGCCCATACCTTTTAGCGGGAAGCCCATGGTGCAGAAAGGCAGCACCTTTTTGCCTTTGAGGTCTGTCATCTGCTGGATGGCTTTGAAGGTCACGGTGCTGGGTCCGAATGCCCAGACCGGTCCACCCACGCAAAGCGCATCAAATTGACTCAGGTCGGGTAGATTGGTGACCTGGAAGTTAAGCTGCTGGCGGATGGAGCCGCCTTTTTGGGGAACGTCGGTCTGCAGTTCCACCAGGCTGATTTCGTGACCGTTGCGGGTCAGTTCGGTTTGCATCAGATTTGCCAGTTTTTTTGTCTGACCGGACAATGAATGGTAGATAATACCTATTTTCATGGCTCTCTCCTTGGATTGACATAAAACTAAGGACAAGCCTCCACTATCTGTATATTTGTCAAGAGAATATGCATCATGGATAGTCATTTTCTCCGAAACTGCTGAATATCGGTTTCTACCTCAATACCTAATATGGATCAAAAGCATACTAAAAGCATTACAAAAGTATATTAAATATATTCTGGAATACATTTGATATACATTTGGTATCCTTTTGATATAGATTTGAACTACTTTAGCTATTAAGGTGGAAGGAGGTTTTGTCTATCGGTAGAGTTTGCTGCTTCTGAAAAATCAGGTGGTTTAATTGGAACGATATGCGCTAATAATAGCTTATAGCTTTGAGGTTCAAAGCTGAGCTAAAATAGAGTGAACAGTGTTATTTAACAGTGAGTTAGAAAAGCTGGCAGCGGAAAATGCCGGTTTTTTCTGATATAAAATGAGTATCAGCTATATAAAAATGATATGAACATCAAACAGGGAGCAGATTATGCGTGCAAGGATTATTCAGAGTCTGGTGCGGGAACTGCAGCGCTACAATGAGGTGCTGGGCTGTTACGAAGGCGGCTCTGCCGCTTTTAATAGAGTAGACGAATGGAGCGACATCGATTTTCAGGTGGTGGTAAAGGATGATTTCGTTGAGAAAGCTGTAAAGGTATTGGAAAAGGCCTTGCAGAGCTTATCTCCCATTGAAGACAGGCTGATTCTGCCCCAGCCCACCTGGCATGGTCACTGGCAGGGCTTTTACAAGCTGCAGGACGCCTCGCCGTATCTGCTCATCGATGCTCTGATTATGAAGGAGAGCAGCCCAAGTTATTTCACCGAAGTAGAATTGCATGGCACACCGGTCATCTTCTTTGATAAAACAGGCAGACTGGGCAAGGAGCATATCGACCAAAAAGAACTGCCGAATGTCCTGGCAAAAAGAGTGGAGCGCATCCGCAGCCTCAGCCGGATGTTTCATTTATTAGTGGATAAGGAAATCAAACGCAGGCGTGAACCTGACGCCTTTGACCTCTATTACAACCTGCTGCTGCGGTCGTTGATAGAGCTTTTGCGGATAAAACATGACTCCGCGCGCTGGTCCTGGGGCTTTCGATATCTGAACAGTGTCCTGCCGCCGGAAGTTTATGAAGACATCCGCAACCTATCCTATGCGCGGGATTTACAGGATTTACAACATAAGAAAGACAGGGTGATGCAGCTTCTGGACAATCTGCTGCAAGAAGAACATCCGTAGAAATATAGAAGTTTAAGACAGAAAAAGCTGACAGGGAGTGAGTGAAGGTTTTGGGGAAAACCAAACGGGAGGTCATAAAAATGACACCACACTTCAGAAAAACAGCCCTGATAACGATACTGATGCTGCTGATGGCAGCCGCAGTCCTTGCCGCACCGGGCATCCCGGTTACAACAACCCAGTCAAACAACAGGAATTGGAGACTGGAGCAAAAACTCACCCAGGCATATTTATCCGGGAACTGGTTGGACAACCAACTGCTGCAGAACTATTTCAATCCGTCCAATCAGACTCTGGTGGACAGCACCAGGTATAGCTACCGCAATGGAATAAACACCTGGATTGTGGGGAGCGTTGACCACTTCAGCTACAACATCAGCCAGGAGTATATCACTCAAATCGTCACAAATCTGGTCATGCCGTCTCAGTCAATCCCGATGCAGCGCAGTGTCTATATTTATGATATTGAAAACAGACTAATCTCCGCCCGGCTGATGGTAAGCGGTCTGGACAGGGACTGGATTGAGACAAAACGGGTCTGGTTCAGCTATAACGGGAACGCATTGCAGCAAATCATGACCTATGACAACAGTCTGATCTACCGGGATGTCATGTATTACAAGACGGAATTCCAGTTTGACCCGCAGGGCAGAATCGCTCAGATGTTTGAGTATGCGTCATCTGATTCGCTCAACTGGATGAATATGTATCAGACCACTTTCCTCTATCACCCCAACGACAATACCAATGCAGCAACGCTGGTGGAACTAATCAGCAAGGGCTTTTACCGTTATCTGCATTACAGTCTGCCTCTGGAAATCGGGATGGTGGCGGAACAGCAGAGACAGTCCTGGATGTATACCTTCTGGCGTGATGAAAGCAGGGATACCTTTACCTACGACAACAACAACCGGCTGATTTATCATCAAAACTACCTGACCGATATGGCAGGCGTGTGGCAGAATAATTTTCAAAAGCTTTTCGGTTATGACCTGAACAGCAATCTTGCCACTGAGCTGCAGCAGAACTGGAATCCCGATATCTGGGACTGGGAGAATTATCAGCAGCAAATCTACACCTGGGGAAATCCAACTTCCTCTGATGATGAGACCACTCCGGAGCTGAACCCATTGCAGCTTTCAGCCTATCCAAATCCCTGCCGTGATAACATAGCCATCTCACTTAAAAGCCAGTCACGCAGTCCGGTCAAAATGATTCTCTATAACAGCAAAGGACAGAAACTCTGTGAAGAAATAATCTCGGCGGAATCGGCAAAAAGTTATCGTCCGGTCAGAATCAACAACCTGATAAAAGCTTCCGGAATCTATCTGCTCCAGGCACAGCAGGATAACATGCGCAAAGCAGTCAAACTTGTCAAACTGGGTAACGTCACAGGCAACTGATTTAACATCAAGTTTCGGTAACAGCAACCAAATATGGGCAGGCAGAGAAACCTGCCCATTGTTTTTTGGGGAAGGAATGAGTTTCCGGTTTGGGAAGAGAACCGGCAAAAAAGTTCTTGACAGGCAAATAACTTTGAAATACAAAGTATCTTGTCTTTACAAAGATTCGGGAGAGTTCAGAGACAAGGGAGTTAGATTATGGAGAAGAATTTGTCGCTTAATGAGTTGAAGGACATTGCCGGTTTGGACCAAGTGATTCACACACCTGCCAGACTGATGACAGTGATGCTGTTGAACCAGGTCAACTCACTGGATTTTATCCAGCTGATGGGATATACCGATCTCACCTGGGGCAATCTTTCCACTCATTTGTCCAAACTGGAAGAGGCAGGTTATGTGATGATAACCAAAACCTTCAAAGGAAAACGTCCCCAGACCCTCATCAGCATTACTGAAGCAGGACGCCAGGCCTATCTGCAATGGGGTAACAGTATCATCAAAGCTTTACCGCAACAGGCGAAGTATAAGCTTATCAATATCCCGGCAGTAATCACCCCCCAGCGGGAAAGTATATCTTATATTTCCAATCCGGAATTGCCGCAGACTGCCCAGCGTGACGTCTTTTTCCTGCCCCGTTACCACAGATGGGGTATGGAGCTTCCGCCGGTGAGGGAATTCAATCCCTTTGCCTGAAATGAATGTTATATTTGTTCCTGAATAAATTGTAAGGAGGTCCGATGAAATATCTGGACACAGCCATGGAAGCAGCAAGGTCTCTGGGAGCTGATTATGCTGATATCAGAATCCAGAAGAGCACTGCTGAAACCATTTATCTGCACAATCTGAGCCTCAAAAACACCTCCACCGACATCACAGAAGGTTATGGCATCAGAGTATTTAAAAACGGAGCCTGGGGTTTTGCCCACTCCAACCTGTTTTCCGAAGACCAGGTGGCTGCCACAGTAAAACGCGCGATGGAAATTGCCCTGTTGTCAGCCCAAGCCAGAAAAGGTAACGGTATGGTCCTGGCAGCAGAGCGTAGCTATATTGCGTCCTACCGCACACCTGTAACCTGTGACCCCTTCCAGCTTCCTCTCAAGGAAAAGGTCGATCTCATGCTGGAAGTGAACCGCATGATGCTGAATTATGAAGGTATCAGACAAGCAGTCTTCTATCTGTTGGCTCAGAAGGATGAAAAGCTTTTTGCCAGCACTCTGGGCACCCGGCTGGACATCACCACCCAGTTCATAAATCCCATGATTACTGCCACTGCAGTAATGGATGGCGACAGCCAGAGCCGCACTTTTGACGAGGGCGGACGTGCCACCGGCTGGGAATGGGTCACCCGCCTTGACCTGACAGAAAAAGCCAAGCAGATAGCTGAAGAAGCCATCATCAAGGTTAAAGCGGAAACTCTGAAGGAAGAAACCCGCAGGACTTTAATCCTCGACCCGGGACACCTGGGCTTGACCATGCACGAATCAGTGGGTCATGCCACAGAGTTGGACAGAGTCCTGGGCTGGGAAGCCGACTATGCCGGCATTTCCTTTGCCACGCCGGAAAAGCTTGGCAACTACAAATACGGCTCGGACATTGTCAACTTTGTGGGAGACAACACTCTGGAAGAAGGGCTTGCCACTGCCGGATTCGATGATGACGGTGTCCCCAACCAACGCTGGTATATTATTAAGGACGGCGTCCTCAACGAATATGGCAGCACCCGCGATACAGCACCCCAGATTGGTCTGGTGCACAGCCGTGGCTGTTCCAGAGCAACGCATTATTTCAATCAGCCAATAAATCGTATCCCCAATCTGTATCTTTTGCCCGGAAAGAAGGAACTTACCCCTGCCGAATTGATTGCAGATACCGAAGACGGCGTTTATATCCAGGGCAGAGGCAGTTTCTCCATCGATCAGCACAGAGTCAATTTCCAGTTTGGAGGTGATTTCTTTTGGGAAATCAAAAAAGGCAAACTGCACAGACCACTGAAGAAAGTGCTCTACAAATCCTGCAACCCCGAATTCTGGAATGCCTGCGATGCCATTTGTGACGAACGTTTCTGGCGTCCCTTCGGCGTTGTCAATTGCGGCAAGGGTCAGCCCAACCAGACCGGCAGAATGACCCATGGAGCTGCGCCTTCACGCTTCCGCAATATCAGGGTGGGAGGTTCACAATGAAAGCTAAATACGAAGCCATAGCCGAATTCGTCAAAAAGCACGTCCAGGCAGATGACTACAATCTCAGGATTGCAGCCCGGGACAGCCATGAGACGCGTTTTGCGCAGAATGCCATCACACAACACATTGCCGGTGAGAACATAGATATTGACCTGGAAGTGGCGTTTGCCAATAAAACAGGGCGCTGCTCCATTAACCAGACTTCGGAAGAAGCTCTGCTGGATATGATTAAACGGGCTGAGGACATGGCAATCCTCAATCAGCCTGACCCGGAATATGTGGAAAGCGCTAAAGCCCAGACCTATCCCCATGTGCAGAATGCCGCTCAGGCAACTTTGGAACTGAAACCGCAGCAGATGGTGGATATCATCAAAAGCTCCATTGCCAATGGTGAAAAGCATGGCGCATCTGTTTCCGGCATGACCGAAAAACACAACCTACATATCTTTAACAGCACCAAAAACGGTTTTACAGGATATTACGACCTGACTGAATTTGCTCATTCCATGACCATGAAGAAAGACCATGTGGAAACCAAGGTTTCCTTTTCGTCCAAAGACTTTTCCGCCTTCAGTCTGGATAACCAGATCAGCCAGCTCAATGAGCAGTTCGCATCACTTTCTGATCCGCAGCCTTTCAGTCCGGGCAGGATTCCTGTCATATTGAGACCTGCTGCTCTGATGGAATTCTATATGTTTATGATGTGGATGATGAACCGGCGTCAGGCTGATGAAGGTCTGACCGCTTTTTCAGAACAGCTTGGCAAGCAGTTTTTGGGAGAAAAATTCAGCCTGTTGTCCACTCTGAGTCAGCCTGAATTAGTTGCCCAGCCTTATTCCTGGGACAGCGTGGTTGCCGAGGAAACCTATTGGATTCGCAACGGAGTGGTGGAGAATATGCCCTGTCCGCGTTACTGGGCAAAGCTGAAGAACCTCAAGCCAGCCTCTCCTTT
>DAHVPA010000109.1 GCA_027318525.1 Candidatus Cloacimonadota bacterium
CCAAGGGGTATCCCCAGGCAGAGCTTTGGATGGGTGCGCATCCCAAATCCTCATCTCAAATCCTGAACGGCGATATTGAAGTAAACCTGCATTATATTCTGGCAGAAGACCCCACCGATTTCCTCGGAAGCAGGATAGCACGCAACTACAATGACCAGCTCCCTTTTTTACTCAAGGTATTGGCTGCAGAACATTCTCTTTCCGTGCAGGTTCATCCCAATGCCAAACAAGCCAGAGACGGTTTTTTACGGGAAGACAAAATCGGTATTGCCATTGATTCTCCGCAACGTAATTATAAGGATTCCTTTCACAAACCGGAATTGATTGTCGCTTTGACTGAATTCCATGCCTTGTGCGGTTTCAGACCAGTGGATGAGCTCACTCATCTGCTCAAGAAGTATCTGAATTACAGCAAGTTTCCGGAACTTGCCGTTTTTTATGAACAACCTGACAGTGACAATCTCGCCAAGCTTTATACTGCAATGCTTATAGCGAATCAGGAAACAAAATCAGAGCTGATTGATACTTTTATCAAACATATCCATTCCACACTGCCAGCCAACCCACAGGAACAATATATTACAGAATGGTCAGTTCAGCTTGCCAAAGACTATCCCGGTGACATTGGGATACTCTCTCCGCTTCTGCTGAACATTGTTGTCCTCAAACCACTGGAAGGTCTTTTCCTGCCTTCCGGGATGTTGCATTCTTATCTGAAGGGTGCTGCTGTGGAAATAATGGCAAATAGCGACAATGTCCTGCGGGGTGGTCTGACTCCCAAATATGTAGATAGTGACGAGCTGCTCAGAGTGGTGGATTTTAACTCCAGCCAACCTGCACCGCTTATAGCTGAAGCTTTGAATGCAGTGGAGCATGAATACCTGACGCCCGCTGTGGAATTCGTCCTTTCCCTGATTCAGCACAAACAGGATATGCGAACTGACTTTCAGCCTTCCTCCAGTCCCGAAATCATCTTCTGCTATGAAGGCAGCTTTGTGGTGGAAAACTGCAGCCAGTTTCTACCTCTGGAAAAAGGTCAATCCCTGTTCGTTCCTTATGAGGTGGAGGGATTTTCCATCCAGGGGAAAGGAACTATCTTCCGGGCAAAATGTCCTGTATGAGCTTGCGATTAGTAAAAGCACAGTAGCAAATCCAGATAAAATCATGTGGTAAAACTGATTCTTCCCCTGGTCTGATATGATATATCTGTTTCTGGCAGTGCTCTGTTCCGTTCTAATCGGCAATCTCCTGGTTGTCTTTAACCGCAACCAAAACACCGATATCAGATATATTTTCCTGGGTAACTATATCGTGGCAAGCGCATTCAGTTTGCTGTTGTCCCTGCCACACGGAATCAGCTTTCAGGGCTTTGACATCTGGTTTGGAGCACTCACAGGAATGCTTTTCCTCTCCAACTTCGTGATTTACCAGAAGAATATCACAATCAACGGGCTTTCCCTCAGCGTGGGTGTAATGCGCGTAGCAGTCATCCTTCCGACCCTCATGTCCGTGCTCTGGTTCACAGACAGTCTGAGTCTTATGAACCTGATTGGGATCGCTGTAATTCTATGTGCTTTTTATCTGATTACAGACGTCAAGCACCTTCGCAACCTGTTTTGGTTAGTGGGACTTTTCTTAATCAGCGGAGTAACAGAATCATCTCTCAAAATCTACAGCGAACTTGGGAGCAGCAACCAAAATCCCTTTCTTATGATGATTTTCGGCTCTGCGGGATTCTTTACTTTGCTCTGGATTATATCAGGCAGAAACAAATTCAGCTTATTATCTCTCTTATATGGATTTATGCTTGGGATTCCCAATCAACTGAGCTCGCTGTTTTTCCTGAAAGGCTTGGACACAGTTCCTGCAACAGCCGCATACCCGATTTATGCATCCGGTGTTGTCCTGGTCAGCATTTTGTCCGACCTGTTGTTCTGGAAAAAAGTATTTACATTCAAGCAAAGAGTAGCCTTGGGTTTGCTGCTCTGTGGAGCTGTCTTGGTCAGTATTACGCTCACCAAATAAAAAAAGGGGAGACTGTTATATCAGTCACCCCTCTAATCATAGTTATTCTATTATCAGCCTGCCAGCATGGCTCTGATATCATCATCAGGATTGGTGGTCTGATGCAGTCCAAAGGTATCGACAATCACTTTGGCTACGTTGGGGGACAGGAATCCGGGCAGGGTGGGTCCCAACTGGATGTTCTTGAATCCCAGAGATAACAGGGCAAGCAATACCGCTACTGCTTTCTGCTCATACCAGGCAAGATCAAAGGAAAGCGGAAGCTTGTTTACGTCGTCCAAGCCAAAGGCTTCCTTCAGCTTAAGTGCAATCACTGCCAGAGAATAGGAATCATTGCACTGTCCGGCATCCAATACGCGGGGAATTCCACCAATATCGCCCAAGGGCAGCTTGATGTAACGGTATTTGGCGCAGCCTGCAGTGAGGATAATTGTATCCTTCGGCAGCTTTTCCGCCACTTCGGTAAAGTATTTGCGGCTGGGCATTCTTCCGTCGCAGCCCGCCATCACGACAAAGCGCTTGATAGCTCCGGCTTTGACTGCTTCAATAACCTTATCAGCCAGAGAAAGGACTGTAGCATGACCAAAGCCGCCAACGATTTCACCTGTTTCCAGTTCTTTGGGAGGCTGGCAGGTCTTGGCAAGCGCGATCAGCTCGGAGAAATCCTTTTCCTTACCCGGTTGACGGTCAGGAATATGCTTGGCTCCGGGATAACCGGTCATGCCAGTTGTAAAGAAACGGTTCAGATATGTCTGCTCTTTGCGCAGGGGAACGATGCAATTGGTCGTCATCAGGATTGGACCGTTGAAGTTTTCGAAGTCCTCGAGCTGATGCCACCAGGAGCTGCCGTAGTTGCCGGCAAAGTGTTTGTATTTCTTGAAGGCAGGATAGTAATTGGCAGGCAGCATTTCGCTGTGGGTATAGATATCCACGCCTGAACCTTCCGATTGTTTGAGCAGTTCTTCAAAATCCTTGAGGTCATGTCCACTGACCAGGATACCGGGATTACTGCGCACGCCTATGTTTACATGGGTTGGTTCGGGATTGCCATAAGTCTTGGTATTGGCTTCATCCAGCTTAGCCATTACTTTCACAGCATGTTCGCCTGTTTTAATGACAAGAGCTGTCAGTTCTTCCGCTGTTTTGTTGTCGTCCAAAGTGGCTGCCATACCTTCCATCACGAACTTGTTAACATCATCATCAAAGTAACCCAGCATGGCGGCATGGTCGCCATAAGCGGAAATTCCCTTGATGCCGTAAATGATGGTTTCCCTTAGGGAACGGACATCTTCATTTTCAGTTCTGAGGACACCCACTTTGTCGCCAAAGGACTGATATTCTTCCGGCTTGACGTGAAAAGTAACAGCTTCGGGAGGAGGCAGCGGGCAGGGTTTGCCGTGCTTGGCAATGTAGAGTGCATCCAGTTCAGCAAAACGTTTGTCTCTCAGTTCGATGGCTTCGCCGATCACCAGTTCGATGGCTTTCTCGTCCCAGTTGGCGTTGGTAATGGTGCGAAAGAGTCCCTGCATGACAAAAAGGCTGTCTTCAGGATAGTATTTACCATATTCGTGTAGTTTTGTGCTGACCCAGGCAAGTCCCTTGAGTCCGTAAATCAACAAATCCATCAGGTGGCAGAGAGTGTCTTTCTTTCCGCATACACCCTGCATGGTGCAACCCAGATTACGTGAGGTTTCCTGACATTGATAACAAAACATGCTCATGTTTTATCTCCTTATCTTTATGGTTTAGGTAATTTCATGACTAAGAGCCGGACTGTTTCTTCCGACGGATTCATTATGGCATGGGGAATATCTTTGGGGCTTTCCACCAGAGTGCCTGCCGGACAGACTTTGCGCTCAGAACCGATTTCGATAATTGGTTCACCTTCCAGAATGTAAAAGACCACATTGACTGGAGTCTTATGTGCAGGCAGGGTATTACCAGCTTCCACGGACATATGGATTATCTGTCCTTCCGGCAGGTCGTATAACCTTCTGCCTTCAATCCCGGTTCCTCTGTGAAAAGGTTCTGTCTGCTGCCAGTTGCGCGTAATCATAATATCTCCCCCTGTAGGGAAATCACGCTCAGTTTGACCATCTGAGTCTTGCCTGCTTTTTCCAGTGCTTTCTGGACAATGAGTTCAGTCCCGCCGCAGCATGGCACTTCCATGCGCACTATGCTCAAAGATTTCAGTGTATGCATTGTAAATATCTGCGCCAGTTTGTCAATATATCTGTCAATATCCTTGTCAAGTTTGGGACATAGAGTAATTACAATCTTGCCTTTCAGGAACTTGCGGTGATAATCGCCATAGGCATAGGGAACGCAGTCTGCCGAAATGAGCAAATCCGCATTATCGAAGTAATCAGCATTGGGATTAATGAGGTGAAGCTGGACCGGCCATTGACGCAGTTCCGATTCCACCGTGCCGGCTGTGGACTGGGCTTTGGGAGCTTCCGGTTTGCTGAAAGCTTTCTGAGCACCTCCGGAGCAACCGCAAGCAACGTCTCCTTCCTTGCAACCGTAATCCGGAACCGGGATTCCCTTTTCCTCGAGGTAAGCGATTGCCTGTGAAAGGAACAGATTTTCGCCATGGTCATCCATATGCTTCAGGTGTGCTTTGATGGTGTTGGGACCGGCTTTGACAATGTTTTCCATGACCTTGCGTTCGTCATAGGGTTCTGCTTCCCGTTCCTCGATAAAGATTGCGCCTTCCGGACAGGTGCCGATACAAGCTCCCAAGCCGTCACAAAACAGGTCGCTGACCAGTCTTGCCTTGTTGTCGATGATTTGCAGCGCACCTTCCGGACAGCCTGTGATGCAGGCTCCGCAGCCTGTGCATTTGTCTGCGTCGATGGTGATGATTTGTCTTTTCACAAATTACTCCCTATCTGGTTTATTTTATTTTGATATGTAAAAATCCCTGTATTGTTTGAGCATGGCGTGGTATTCCTCATGCTTGCCCAGACCGATGACATCTTCTTCCAGCTTCTCAAAAGCTTCAAACAGTTTTTCGTCCAGTCTGTCATCAATATCTTTAGCCAATGCCGGGAATAGCTCTTCATTCTCAGTCCGGATATGTTGCTGCAGCAGAGCAATGTATTGTCTGAAGAGCTGACCGATTTGCGGCAGGGCAGAGCTTTCGCCTTGCTTATATTCACCCAAAGCAGTTCTGAAGGCGCGGATGATGCTTCTGCCCTCTTCATGCTCATCCAGAATATGCGGCAAAAGCTTATCCAGAGCAGCATTCTGTTTGTCTTTCAGACTCTTGAAAAGAATCGTCTCTTCTTTGCCGTGATGGCATTTATCGGCAAATCCTGCTAAGAATTCCAGAATACCGTCCAGATGATTGGCTTCTATCACAGCATTCCTGTCTATTTGCTCAGCGATGGCTGACATGATATCAAGCATGATTTCTATACCTTGGTGTTCATTGGTTAATTCATTGATGGCTTTCATTCTTGTCTCCTTGTTAGATTTTGGTCTGTTTGGATTGGATTAGTGCGGCAATCGTCTGCCACAGCTTTTCTCCTTCTTCAGTCAGCACAAACTCATACCCGCAAAGCTGCCATTGCATTACCAGCAAGCGCATGGAACCCACGATTATCCTAAAGATCTGAATAGGCTCGAGGTCGGCTCTGATTTCGCCTTGCTCCTGAGCTGCCTGGATGGAAGTAACCAACTGTTCGCGGTGATAGTGCATAATGGAAAGATTGTGCTCTGCCAGAGTGCGGTTGTTTTGAAATATCTCCTCCGAAAACATCACCCTTGCCAGGTCGGGATTTTCCATAAACAGCTTGTAACGGTTGACCACAAAAGCTTTCACCTGCTCCAAAGGGTCGGCTATATCGCTGTGGATATTGCCCATAGCCTCTTCAGCCAGGGTCTGGAAATATTCCAGGATGCAGTGGATGAGATCGGTCTTGCTGTCGAAATGACGGTATAAAGCAGCTTCAGAGACACCAACGTGTTCTGCCAGATGTTTGGTTGTAAGGTCCTGATATCCTTCCTGCGAGATTATGTGAATCGCCGCATTGATAATGTCCATCTGCCTTGCCGTCATTTCCATCGTTTATTCCTTCTTGTTAGTAAGTATTCACTAACTAAGTTAAACCGGATTTCCTGAAAGGCAAAATAAATCTTTATCTTTTTTCAGTATTTCCCCAATTTCTTCTTGTTCCTCCCGCCTAAATATCTAAGCAATATCTCTGGTACTTCCCAGGTATTCCCCGGGTACTTCCCGGGCTTAGCCAGGGAAGTATAAGAGTTTTACCCCGCTATAACCAGAGCATTTACTTGGGTATTATTGACAAAGAAAGCACATGGATGGGAGTGATTTACAGGTTCGGAAAAGAAAACTTGACGGAAAGCAAGCTGCCTTTTTTGAATATTTTCAAGGGTTAAAGTGGAATTATATGTAATTATTAACAACCACATAATATTTTATCGGCAAAGGAGCAAGCATGGACTTTAAGGTATTGATGATTATCCTGTTATGCGGAATGAGCCTGGTCATATCCGGAATTACAGCCAAAACTTATGACTATGACAAAGCCTGGAAAGACATTCAGAAACTCGAATCTGCCGGGCTTCCCCTCTCCGTGAATGCCAAAGATC
>DAHVPA010000010.1 GCA_027318525.1 Candidatus Cloacimonadota bacterium
ATTGGGCATTGACATTGAAAGTGGCGATAATGCGGTGGTCGGCATCAAAGAATTCCATCTTCTCAGAACGTATGTGCAGGGTATCTTTGGCTTCAGACCAGAGCTGAGGCTTATCAGTCAGATATCCGTAACCCTTCTTTCTATCCCAAAAGGCATAGTTGCATCTCGCCCTGACTTTTTCAGACTGGCTAAAGGCAGAAACCTTGCCGGCAGCAATGACTATATCATTCATACGATCATAAGTTCCGCTGTCGCAGGTAAAACGGTTAAACACACTGCCTTTGTCCTTCTCCTCCGTTATCACGACATTGCCAATCAAATCAAGCTTATTAGGAAGGCGGTAATAGGCAATGCTATCGGCAGTGACTCTCAAAGTATCGTTGCTGACACGCACCGTTCCCATTAGACGTGCAATCTTTTGTGTGTCGAAGATAAGAGCGCGGTTGCTGAAAAACTCCGTCTTGCCGTAAAAGAAATGGACGTTACCGAAGAGCTCAAGGATGTTTTCCTGATTTACAGTGGTGAGAAAGAGCTTGTCGGAATGGATAAGACGGAACTTATCAGTCGGTTGCTGAGGCTGGGTTTTGGCACTCCGGAGGCAAATCACGGAAAAGAGAAGTATAGCCAAGAGTAAAGTTTTGCGCATCATCTTACCAGTCAATCTCATCCTGGGTGATGGTTCCTTCGGCAGAGACAGCATTCAGCTCTACAAAGCTGAGGGCAGAATTAGTTCGAAGATTGTCACCCTGCAGGACGTCGCCATTACGGATGAGGAGGACTTTTTCCGGGGTATAAATCTCATCCACGTTCCTGTCCCAGTTGATAAGCTTGGATTTGATTGTGCCATTGGGCGTCTGGAAAACTACATTGCCCCGAGCCTGGACCAGATTGCGGGCTTCATCCACAAATGTGGTATCGGCTGTAATGGTATTTATGATACGTTTTTTAATGTCATAAGTAGTGATTTTCACCTTCCAGGCATTTAGCCTTCTGGTTTCATAGAATCTTTCAATCCGACTTGCAGTGAGCAGGTAGTCTATCTTGTTATCCTTATATTCATAGATGCTGACGTTTTCACTGGTTTCATCCGGCAGACTACGGTTAAGCGCAGGACTGGTTTGATCCAGGACACTTTGCTTGCAGGCAGAAAGAAACAGCATGCAAACAAAGAAAATTAAATAAGTGAGTTTCTTAAGCATAATGTTCAGACAATTGAGATATCGGAGAGATAGGCTCTCACAGCTTGTTCAAATCTGTGTTGACAATAGAGGATATGGTCTATGCACTCACGGACTGCACCGCGTCCAGCCTGCAAGGTTGTAACAACATCAGCCAGATGCCTTATTTCTTGGCAGGCGTCAACAGGACAAAAGGATACAGCTGCTGCCTGCATGCATGGAATGTCATTCCAGTCATCACCCATATAAGCAACCTGATTCCAGCTCAAGCCCAGTTTCGCAAGGAGTTTATTAGCTTTTTCCAGCTTGTGCTGAACACCCTGATACAGATGTTTAATCTTCAGGTCCTTACAGCGCTTGGAAAGAGCCAGGGAAGACCTGCCGGTAATAACAGCGGGTGTGATTCCGGCATAGTGCAACAGAGTGAATCCCATGCCGTCGTGAGCATTAAAGTTCTTGGTATCGGCAACACAGAGAGTGTCATAGTTACCATAAACAATTCTTCCATCAGTCAGAACTCCGTCACAATCAAAGATGACAAGCTTAATCTGATTCCAGTCAACAGGCGGTTTGAAAGGTTTTTCCAGTTTGAGATAATCCATTTTACAGCACCGCCTGGCTTACCCTGATGCAGCTTTCGAGAAGAGCCGGAAGCTGATTGAGGGGCAGCATACTGGCAGAGTCGCTCAAAGCATCCTGCGGATTGGGATGGGTTTCGATAAATAAACCTGAGACGCATCCGGTGGCAAGAGCAGCCTGAGCCATGACTTGAGCATATTCAGGAGATCCGCCAGAAGTGTTGCCCTGAGAGGGTTTTTGCAAACTGTGAGTAACGTCAAACACGACAGGATAACCAATCTCATGCATGATACTGAAAGCTCTGAAATCAACCACCAGATTGTGGTAGCCAAAGCTGGTGCCACGTTCAGTAAGCATGATTTGAGAATTACCTCTATCCACGGCTTTCAAAGCAGCGGATTGCATATCCTCAGGTGCCATGAACTGCCCTTTTTTCAGGTTAACGATAAGTCCGGAATCGGCAGCTGCCTGGATCAATACAGTCTGACGGCAAAGGAAAGCCGGAATCTGGATAATATCTGCCACATCAGCAACCTGAGCCACTTCATGTGATTCGTGGACGTCAGTCAAAATCGGCAGACCGAATTCCTTTTTTATCTTTTGCAGTATCTTCAGTCCTTGTTCGAGACCCGGTCCCTGATAAGATTTATTATTGGTGCGGTTAGCTTTCAGGAAAGAGGATTTGAAGACGAAGTCCAGCTTGAGCCGGGTTGTCAGGTTTTGCAGAGTCTCTGCTGTTTTGAGCATGAGTGATTCAGTTTCAATCACGCATGGGCCGGCAATCAGGAAAAATGGTTTGCTCTTTTGCAGCTTTGAATATAAATTCGTGTTCATGTCCTTTGTTGACCTGCTTTGTTAGAATCTGCGCAGCTTAAAACTTGATTGTCTTAACTTTTTCCCAGCTCATGTCAAGGTTGAGTCTGCCGAAATGTCCGTAGGCAGCAGTCTGCTTGTAGATGGGCTTGCGCAAATCTAAATAGTCAATTATTCCTTTTACTGTCAAGTCAAAGTTCTTTTCTATGAGGCTTTGAATTTTTGCATCAGAGTGTTTGCCGCTGCCAAAGGTATCAATCATCAATGAGATAGGACTGCTTTGACCAATGACAAAGCTGAACTGAATCAGGCATTCGTCAGCGAGATTGGAAGCAACCACACTTTTGGCGATGTGACGTGCCATGTAGGCAGCACTGCGGTCAACTTTGGTGGCGTCTTTTCCGGAAAAAGCTCCACCTCCATGCTGAGCCCATCCGCCATAGGTATCTACAATAATCTTTCTTCCTGTAAGTCCGGTATCGTTGGCAGGACCTCCATCTGTCCACTTTCCAAGTGGATTGATCTGGATATCGCATTTCTTTACGTCAAACTGATGAATGCTCTCCTGTTCAATCTCTGCAATGGATGGCATCACAACAAGCTGCCGAATAGAATCCTGGAGGCTTTTGAATTGCTTGTCAGACATTTTCTGATGATGAGTGGATATAACTATGGTCTGTAAATCAACCGGAAGACGGTTTTGAAACCTGAAGCTGACCTGTGATTTGGCGTCTGGCATCAGTTCGGGCAGAGTTCCGTTCTTGCGGACTTCTGCCAATTTCTGCAGTAATTTATGCGCCATGGCAATGGGAATAGGCATATAGTGCTGAGTCTGATTGCAGGCGTAACCAAACATCAATCCCTGGTCTCCGGCGCCGATTTCTTTCATCTCGCCAATCTTTCTCAGGGCACCTTCCTGTTGGTGCATCAGATTAAGGATTTTGCATTTATGGTCAAATCCCTGTCCAGGAACAGAATAACCTATTTCTTTAATTGTTCGGCGGGCAATTTTGTTGATGTCCGCTTCATGCCTGGAAGTGATTTCTCCTGCTATGATAAGTCTATCAGTCGTGGCAAGACATTCGCAGGCAACTCTTGATTTTGGATCGTGGGCAAGGAACTCATCCAGGACTGCGTCTGAAATCTGGTCGCAGACTTTATCGGGGTGACCTTCGGATACGGATTCTGAAGTAAAAACAAAGCTGTTTTTGGTCTTATCTTCCATCGGGTGTAAAGCTGTCATATTTCAACTCCTTATTTTAAATAAAAAAAGCCGGTGCTAAAACCGGCTTCTAAACAAAGCACTTTAGCACATTTTTCAGGCGGAGCAAAGAGCAAATTACCGCCATATACCTTGTTTCCTTAATGCAATGTCAAACGTCTGCATTTTATGGAAACCACTTTATTTCTGGTACATCTTCGGGGACTCGAACCCCGGACCCACTGATTAAGAGTCAGTTGCTCTACCAGCTGAGCTAAAGATGCCTATCTGTTAGTCTATTTTCCAGACTGCCTGATTCTGTCAAGACCAATATGTTTTAACTTAAGTAAGCTTATTCAGGTGCATAAATGCCACCCTGGATCCTCCTGGGGTCCTCCTGGGCTAAGCCCAAGTGGATGCCGCGAGGATGTCAGGTCAGCATAATGAAAGACATCTCAAAGTAAGGGAATGAAGAAAGTATGCTATCTATCTATCTATCTATAGTAATCATGGATAAAACCGCTTCAGACTATGAATTTTTCAATCTGATATCTATCCTCACCACTGATAACTACAGAAAGGCTGATGCCGCTATCCTGATATTCCTCGCTGATAATCTTTGCCTTTTCATGCAGCCAGGAGAGTAACCGGGCTTCCGTATAAGGCAGAAATATATTCAGGCTCAGTGCCTGAAACAGCATCTGGTCGATTCTTTGCCTCATCAAATCCAGATTTTCCTGCTTCAAAGCTGAAACAAACACAGCGTCAGGATGAAGCTTGCGCGCAATATCAAGCTGAGAACTGATAGCCTGATCAGTCTTGTTCATAATCAGGAGCTGGGAAATCTTGGCAGCGTCAATTTCCTCAAGGACTTTATCGACCTGTTCAATGTAGTCCTGAAAGTGTTCATCAGAACAATCGACAACGTGCAATAGCAGGTCTGCATCCTCCACTTCCATCAGAGTCGCCTTAAAAGATGCCACCAGATGATGCGGAAGATTGGAGATAAAACCTACGGTGTCAGAGATGACGACGTTGCCGCCAAAATCCATTTTCAACTGCCGTGTGGTTGAATCAAGTGTGGCAAAAAGTTTGTCTTCAACCAGCACTCCGGCATCGGTCAAAGCATTGAAGAGTGTTGATTTGCCGGCATTGGTATAACCGACCAGACAGATCTTTTTAATCTTTTCCCGCTGTTTGCGCTGAGTAATCTTCTGTTTGATAATGCTGGAAAGGGTGTGATTGATTCGGGTAATGTCTCGCTTGATGATGCGTCTGTCAATTTCAATCTGTTTTTCTCCCATGCCGCGAGTGGCTGAACCACCGCTGGAGCGGACGCTGCCTCTCTCTTTATCAAAATGTCCCCAAAGTTTCTTCAGTCTGGGCAGTTGATATTCAAGTTCAGCCAGTTTGACCTGCAGCTTGGCTTCCCGGGTTTTGGCATGATTGTGAAAGATACTGAGGATTACTTCGGTGCGGTCTATCACCCGTATCTCAAAATCACGCTCAATATTGCGTGCCTGCATGGGAGAAAGCTCTTCATTGACTATCAGAAGGTTTGCGCCTGCCTGCAGCATCTTCTGGTGAATATCTTCCAGCCAGCCCTTACCGAAATACGTGCCTTTTTCCTGTTTGTTTCTACGCTGGAAGTATTTTCCCAAAACATCTATATTGGCTGTTTCAGCCAGTCGTTCCAATTCACTGAGTGAAGCTTCCAAAGCTTCAGGTTTATCGGCTTGAGAGCCTAAAGCAGCTAAGAATGCAGTAGATTCATCAGAAGCAAGTGGTTCCCAATCATCTATTTGTGTTTCAAGTTCGAGGTCATCGAATATATCATAATCATTATGGTTCATATAAACTCCTTTTATATGTATAGAGACAACTTTGTACCGTTTAAGATCTGCTCAGGAGTTTATTTTTTCATTTCAATTCACCTCTAAAGAATTCAAAATTTGTGAGTCATGATTTGTCAACCAGTTTTCCCGGAAGAGGCTGAGTATGCTTTGTGAAGAAGTATTCCACCAAAGTAACCAATCCCGGCTTGGAGAAGATTTGCCGGAAGCTCAGTTATAGCTCCGCCAATACCTTTTTGGGGCATAAAGATTTCTCCAACGAAGTATATTGCTGCCATTAGCATGACTCCCAACAATGGAAAAAGGTAAAATAGCAAGCCTTTCCGGTTTTTTGCCAATCCGGTCAGCAGCCCTTCCAAACCTTTGGCAATTAGTGTCAAAGGCGCAAAAAAAGCATATCCCCCAGTGATATCAGCCAAAGCAGAACCGATTCCTCCGGCTAAAGCGCCACCCTTGGTGCCAAGTAAAAGTCCGGAAAAAACAACAGCTACATCACCCAGATTAAATACTCCGCCACTGGCTGGAATAGGTATCCAGATAAATCGAGAGATAATTAGGATTGCTACAGCCAAGCCAACGGTATAATACCATTTCATTTAATATACCACCTTTTCATAACAACAATCATTTAAAACAGTGTTTGATGCGGTTGTCAATCATTTCTCCCTTTAACCTTGATTCTCTGATTAGCAGACAAAGAATAGAATAGGTCAATTGAAGTTTGAGAGCAAGATACTGCTTTGGTTTTAGTTTTACTACCTGATATTCAGGGATGATGTGAAGATGCATTTCGAGATTTTCCAGACTATTAACAGCATGGTTAAACAGTGCTCTGCCTAAAAGCAGATATTTTTTTGAATGAATCCTGAAAGGTAATGATATTACATCTTCCAGAGTGATGAAGGAAAGGGCAAACTGGAAAAACAGCAGTGTGCTGATAAAAAGAAGGCAGCGGTTTAATCCATATAAGAGCCAGGACACGATAGCGCTGTTTCCTGTAAGCTTCATGGGAATTTCAAAGCCAAGTGCGCCAATCAGCAGGTAAATAATAAGCATGGATAAGGTAAAAGGCAGAAACAACTTTAGCTCAATCCATAGTTTCTTAATACCATACCTAACCACTATCAGAAAAGAAGACAAAGCCAACAAGCCTAGCTGCCAGAGTAAAGCATTAACTTTGTAGATGCTACTGATCCAGATAAACAAGCCGAGGCTAAGTAAAATGGCAATTATCTTAGTGATAGGTTTCATTATCAGTCCAGTTTAGCCACTTCCGGGTTTACTTTAGTAACATAATGAGTAAAAACATTATACTTGGTTAACAGCTCAATTTGTTGATGCGCAACAAAGATTAAACATGTATTGTCAAATCCGAGTTGTTGTATTCCTTCCAATAATTCATTCATATTGGAGCATTCATCAGCAATTATAATACAAGGGCGGGTTTGCATAGCAAGGCTTTCTTTAAGCAAAAAAAACTGATATTTTAGCAAATCAGCTGTTGACTGTATCTGTCCCGGATGTCTGTGAAGATCTGAATATGCAGTAATTGCATCCATCTGGCTTTGCACTTGCTGTTCAATATACATAACATATTGACCCCCTGGATTAGTGCGCAGATATGGTAATAGCAACTGCTTAAGAAAGCTGGATTTACCGCTGCCATTCATACCTTTGATTTGGTGAACTTCACCTGTTGATACAGAGAAATCTGTTTCCAACGAAAGCTCAAGACTATTCCAGAGTTTGTATTTACCGGAAGGGATTGTCCAAATCATATGGTATCCATCAACTTGATTTCCTTACCCTTATGTCGGAAGCTTTGGATTAGTCTTGTAAATTCTTCCGCTTTGGCTGCGTCAAGAGTAAACTTAAAATCAATAATGACGATTTTCTGGGCTGGTGAATATAATGCCAGAAGAAGCATGAGTGCTACTTTCTGTCCACCTGACAGAGTTGAAAGCTCGGTATTCAAAGTCAGTGTTTCACCTGTGATGTTTTTATAAACTGTAAGACATTCGTTGATAGACTCTTCTGAAAGATTATACAGAGCTGCTTCTTCATTAACAACAGTGTTGCATATGATGGGATTGTGCACATCACAGATAAGAAAGTCATCCGCAAATTGTTCTATTATCTTATCCAACGTAACTGACATCAGAGTTTGTTCCGTCTTCCATATTCAGCTATCAGAAGAGCTTCTGCTATACCATCCTCAGTCGTTTTGATTCTTATGCCGAATATTTGCTCAGCAGTTTTCACAGAACGAAGTTTCATGTTGCTGCGTGTTTCTTGATAATCGCGTTTCAAATCATATTCAGCTTTCCAGGAATTGGGGGAGATGATTATAGGTCGGTACTTGAGGCAGATTCCATAAATAACACCACAATGAAAACCAAAACTTGTGGTGGGACTGGCTGATTTTTCCATAACCCCTGGTTTTAGTTCTATGATGATCACACTGTTTTCAGGTAATCGCTCAATCATGCATTGCAATTGATTATAATCATATCCTTTACCTAAAAGTGGCATCGGCTCTGCAAGTATCAGATTGCGGTGTTCGTCAATAAGTGCCAGACCGCCTTTTCTGCCTGGGTCTATGCCTAAATAGTATTTCTTGCCGTCAGTATTATTCAACTGTAACGCTTTTTGCCAGATTACGTGGTTGGTCTACATCCAGTCCGCGTAAATCTGCTACATGATAGGCTAATAATTGCAAGGGTATAACCGTCAGAAGGGGTTGAAGATTTGTCAAAGTGTCAGGTATATAAATCACATTTTCACTGATGCTTTTTAACTGGATGTCACCTTCTGTGGCGATGGTGATAATCCTGGCTTTTCTAGCGCGGACTTCTTCGAGATTGGAAAATACTTTATCATATAGCGGGTCTTTGGGAGCGACTACTATCACAGGCATATTGGCATCTATCAGAGCAATCGGACCATGTTTCATCTCTGCTGCAGGATAACCTTCTGCATGAATATACGAAATCTCCTTCAGTTTCAAAGCACCTTCCAGTGCTACAGGAAAATTAACTCCCCGCCCCAGATATAGGGCGTTGGTGGCATTCATGAAAGTTTGTGCTATCTGCCTGATCGTCTCGTTATGAGTAAGTATCTTTTCAACTTTGGTTGGTATATTAACCAATTCGCTTATGTATTCCAATCCCTTGATTGGTGATAGATTGCGCATTCTGCCCAGTAATATGGCAAGTAAAACAAGGATTGTAACTTGCGATGTAAACGCTTTTGTCGAAGCAACCCCGATTTCACTGCCGGCGTGTATGTAAGTCCCCCCATCTGATTCACGTGCTATGGTGCTTCCTACTACATTTGTTATTCCCATCACCATAGCCCCTTTGGCTTTGGCTTCTCGCAAAGCAGCCAGAGTATCGGCTGTTTCTCCGGACTGACTGATGACAAAGACCAGGGTGTCTTCCGGAACAATGGGATTTCTGTAACGGTATTCTGAGGCGTATTCTATTTCAACAGGAATGCGTGCTAAATCCTCAATAATGTATTTACCTATTAATCCGGCATGATAAGATGTCCCGCAGGCAACCAGTTGGATTTTCTTAATCCGTCTCAGTTCATTATTGGAGAGGTTTAGTCCTCCCAGTCTGGTGGAACTGATTTGTTCGTTGATTCTTCCTCTGTAGGCGTTTTCAATGGTGATGGGCTGTTCGAATATCTCTTTAAGCATAAAATGCTTAAACTCACCTTTTTCAATGGCGGAAATATCCCAATCTACCGTTGAGATGACCGGCTTGACGTTTCGTTTATCCAGGGTAGTGATATCGAATCCATTATGAGTAACTGTGCAGATTTCGCCATCTTGAAGATATATGACCTTATTGGTATGGATGATAGTAGCACTAACGTCTGAAGTGATGAAGTATTCTTCATTTCCGATGCCAAGGATAAGCGGACTGCCCTTGCGCACTGCCACCAGCTTGTCGGGAAAACGGGTGGAGATGACGACTAATCCATAAGTGCCTTCCACCAGCTTCATTGCTTCGCGAACTGCATCTTCCAGGCAGACTTCCGTTTTGAGGAATTCTTCCACCAGATGAACCAATACCTCAGTATCAGTCTGGCTTTTGAACTCGTGTCCCAATTGTATCAGTTTTTCTTTCAGCGGTTTGTAATTTTCGATTATGCCATTATGAACCAGAGCCAGTTTATGAGTGCAATCAACCTGTGGATGTGCATTCTCTTCATTGGGTTCACCATGTGTTGCCCATCTGGTATGTGCTATGCCGACAACTCCTGTGCATTTGGCAGGATCGGGGATAGCTCTTTCCAGTTCTACAATTTTTCCTTGTTTCTTGATTACAAGCAATTCTCCGTCATGGATTATGCCGCAACCAGAGCTGTCATAACCTCTATACTCCAGACGTTTCAATGCTTCCACCACGATGGGCATTGCATTTCGTTTTCCTATATATCCGACTATTCCACACATATTAATCTCCTAACTTTGGAGGATATCTTCTTGTTTATTGTTAATTTTGCTAAAAGCGGCAAGCGATACTGCCAAGATTACTAACGCAGGGATTCCAGCCAGCCAGTTTATTTCTCCCTGGTCTGATATCAGATAGCCCAAAATACCCTTGTTACCCACTTGCATAATAATGACAGCCAGAGCGTTATTTAGCATATGCGAAAACATACTCACATACAGACTATTGGTTTTATATAGCAGCCACCCCAGTAAAACGCCAAGGAAGAATACCGGTATAAACCTGTAAGGGTCAAGATGGAACAAAGCAAATAGAAAAGCGCTGGCTATTATGGCAAACCAGGCATTTTTGTTTTCATAAAACCGGTAAAGAAATCCTCTGAATAAAACTTCTTCGCAGATTCCAGGCAAGACAGCAATCAGTCCGATGATTTGCCACAGTTGCAGATCTGGCATTTTGAGCAGTTCACTCATCTTTTCCAGATAGTCTTGCGGGATGGGGTAAATGAGGTTGATAAGCTGCCCCAATAAGGAGACAAGGATGGATGCCGAGATGGCGATAAAGGGAACGATTGCAAAGTTGACCGGATTGGTTCCGGTCAGGCGCAGGGTCTGTTTCCAATCTGCTTTTACCAGTCTGAGAATAATTAAAACAGGCAGCAGGATTATGATAACCTGTGTCTTGAATAGTCCGGATACGATTTCCTTACTTTGCCAGGTTCCGCCAATATAATACAAAGCAAGCAGAGCCAGAACATAATAGACGAGTCCATAATAGGGAGTAAAGAATGCTTTCTTATTTTTCTTAAGTCCTTTCAGGCTGGTATCAGATTCGGAGCGAAAGAGCACTCCTTCATTGTTAAACAGCTTTACGGTCATAAAGATGGCTGCAATATCCAGGATTATTGTGCTGCCGATGGTCAACAGTAGATGCGTAACTTTATAATCGCTCATCATTACGGCTTTGAAGAGCAGGGAGATGTTTATTACAGGTATCAGAGCCAAGCCGTTGTTCAGCTCGATGGCAGGGAAGAAACTGCTCATTGCCAGCAGCATGGAAACAAGTAATATGGGTTGTTCATAGCTGCGTGCTTCCTTCATATTGCGGGAAAAGGTGGAGATGGAGAGCAGCAAGGCAGCATAGAGCGTTGCCAGTGGAATCAGTGCCAGAAACAGCATCAGGAATCCATTCAGAGGAAACTTAACTCCTGCCATTTGTAATCCGCTCTGGCTGGCGATATTGCGCATGGAGAAATACAGACTGATCAGATTCACAGCCACGTTGATGAGGGCAAACGTGATAATGGTGAGGTATTTGCCCAAGACTATCTCGTTGCGGTGAGCGGAGGAGACAAGCAATGTTTCCAGAGTTTTCCTTTCTTTTTCTCCTGCCACCAGGTCTCCTGCCACGACAGAAGCTCCCGCTATCAAGAGCATTATTAACAGATAGGGAAGAATCGAACCAAGTAATGAACCGAGTTTCTTGGCTGTGGATGATGTATCCTGTTGTCTGATGCTTACGGTGCTGATAAATTCGGCATTAATACCTTTTTCTGCCAGGCGTTGTTCCAGTATCTTGCTTTCCGCATTTTTGAGAGCGACATTAACCTTATCGGCAATCATTTTTCCGCGGTCGGTCGATTTATCCAGTTTTACTGCAATCTGATAGATGGGGATTCCGCTTGATTGCAGTGAATCCTTGATACTGATGATGGCATGCACCAGCTTGTCTTCAAACATGCGGGGGGTTGCCTGATACATGGGTTCGACCGTAAAATTCTTGATTGTCTTTATTTGTTCGGAAATGAGATGTGAAGCATTGTCATTAACGCTATCTGCCAAGGCGATTACAGCCCCTTTTTCTTCCAGTTTGGCTGTCTGCCTGGACATTAGGGAAAAAGTACCGATAAAGATAAGCGGGTAAAGGATAAAGGGCAGGATAATGGTGGAAAAGATTGTCCGTTTATCCCTGAACATTTCCAGCATTTCTTTTTTATAAACGACCAGAGCTCTGTTAAAATTCATGCGCCATCACCTCCGCTTCTGTATTTTGTCTGTTGATGTATGACACAAAGATATCGTCCAAATCAGTCTGACCTGTATCTGCGCGGAGTTCTTCCAATGTTCCTTCTGCCAGAAGTCCACCCTTGTGGATCATGACTATCTTATCAGCTATTCTTTCTGCTTCTCTCATGATATGTGTACTGAACAGGACGCATTTGCCCTGGTTCTTGCATTCGCGGATAAAGGTGATGATGTTTCTGGCGGTGAGGATATCCAGTCCGGAGGTTGGTTCGTCAAAAATCATAACCTGCGGGTCATGGATAATTGAACGCACGATTGAGACCTTTTGCTTCATACCGGATGACATGAAGTCTATCTTTTTGTCGATAAAATCATGCATGTCAAGCAGGTTTGCCATCTGGCGTATCTGATATTTGATTCTGCCTTCATCCAGACCGTATAGTCTGCCGAAATAAGTGATAAATTCCCTTCCGGTCAGGCGGTTATACAGTCCGGTATCACCGGAAAGAAAGCCCAGGTTTTCTCTCACTTTCTGCGGATGAGTCAGTATATCCCAGCCGTTGATGGAAGCTGTTCCGGCACTGGGCAGAAAAATGGTGGAAAGCACTCTCATCGTCGTGGTTTTACCGGCTCCGTTCACTCCCAGAAGACATACGATTTGCCCATCCTCAGCCGTGAAGGAAAGCCCATCCACAGCTTTGAACATAGTCCCGTCCTTCTGGTTAAAGGTCTTGCTCAGGCTCTTTACTTCAATCATAATCTACCTTTTTCATACCTCTGACATTATATCATTTGGCACCAATAAATTCTGCTTCTCTACTCTAATTCTAGTCCCTTGTTGCACAATCCTTGCAGAGAGTCTTCAGAGAGTTTGCAGAGACTTAGTCTCCGGAAACCCTGTCCAAACACATTATGTGCAAAAAGAAACATCTTATCATCAATCAAGATTTATTCTGATTTAATTTCCCAGGATGCCAAGCAAAACACCGGCTGCCACAGCAGAACCGATTACACCTGCCACATTGGGTGCCATCGCATGCATCAGCAGATAGTTGGTCTTATCATATTGCTGACCCACAATCTGAGAAACTCTGGCGGAATCCGGAACTGCGCTTACTCCGGCGTTACCAATCAGCGGATTTATCTTGTTGTCGCCTTTCAGGAATAAATTCATAAATTTGGCAAAGAGAACTCCGGCAGCGGTAGCCACAGCAAAGGAAAATGCTCCCAACGTAAAGATTTTAATTGATTTGGCGGTCAGAAAGACATTTGCGCTGGTGCTGGCTCCAACCGTTAGTCCAATCAGGATGGTGACCACGTCAATCAGGACAGTCCTTGATGAATTTGCCAGCCTTTCCGTTACCGTGCTTTCCTTGAGCAGATTGCCCAGAAAGAGCATGGCAAGCAGTGTAAGTCCGCCAGGTGCTATAAAGGTAGTGATAATCAATCCGACAATCGGGAAGATAATTTTTTCACGCTTGGAAACCAGGCGCGGGGATTTCATGTGGATAACGCGTTCTTTCTTTGTTGTCAGCAGTTTCATAATGGGCGGCTGGATGACAGGGACCAATGCCATATATGAATAAGCTGCGATGGCAATCGGACCCACCAGATGAGGAGCCAGTTTGGAGGAAAGATATATGGAGGTGGGACCGTCCGCTCCACCGATGATTCCGATGGAGGCTGCTTCCAAGATGTTAAATCCCAAGAGCAGAGAGCCGGCAAAAGTGGCAAAGATGCCAAATTGAGCGGCAGCTCCCAATAGTATCAGTTTTGGATTGGCTATCAGGGTGGAAAAATCTGTCATTGCTCCAATCCCTAAAAAGATTAGGGGCGGATAGATGCCTTTGGTAACTCCGAAATAGAGGTAATTCAGGACAGAACCCGAGTTATATACTCCCTGACCCTGTTCAAAGACGCCGGGTATGTTACCGACCAGGATTCCGAAACCGATGGGGACCAGTAGTAACGGCTCGAATTCTTTGAATATACCCAGCCAGATGAAGGCAAGACCGATTGCTATCATAAGCAGATAGCCAAAGTTTATATTGAAAAATGCTGTGGTATGGAGAAACTGTATCAGTTCTTGCATGGCTTATGCCTCCAGTTCCATCAGGACGTCCGATTCCTTGACGGAAGCACCTTTGGCGACATTGATGCTTTTCACCTTACCTGAAGCGTGACTGTGGATTTCCGATTCCATCTTCATCGCTTCCAGAATTAGCACAGGCTGTCCTTCGCTGACTTGTTCACCCACCTTCACGAGAATATCGAGCACAGTTCCCGGTAAGGGAGCTTTGACAAAGTTATCGCGGGAGATTTCTGCTTTGTCGGTTGCACGTCTTGCTTTGAGATTTTTATCAGCTCTGGATTCGGATGGAATCTCGTCACTTTCCATAGTGATGAGGATTTCGCCTTCCTGAACCAGTGACTTTTCCTTGACGTGGATTATTGTGATTCTGCCTGAAACCGGAGCTGCTATCTCACTCTGCATCTTCATTGCTGCGAGGATGATGATGGGTTCGCCTTTTTTTACAGTGTCTCCAACCTGATGGGGGATAGAGATTACAACCCCTGGCAGAGGAGCCTTGACTGCCCCGCTTTTGGAATCGAATGAACTGGTAAACTGGGGTGCCACGGGCAGGGCTTTTTCTCCCCGTTCAAGTCTGGGAATCTGTCTGCTGGCGTCGTCTTCTATATCCACATCATATTCCACGCCATTGACTATTACACGGGCATGGTCTGTATCAAATTCGGCTATAGCCGCTTCATATTTTTGTCCATTGATGGTAAATTTGTATGTTTTCATCTAGCTATGTCCTTTCTTGGTCTCAGTTGTGGTTCTTGCTGTAAACACGGTTGGGCATGGAGAAGATTCCTTCTGAGCGCCAGTAATTTGCTTTGTTTCTGTGGAAGGTGAGCAGAATGCGTTTCCTTTCCTCTAGCTGTTTTTTGTGTATTTGCAGTGCTGTAATCACCGCCACAATATCATCTGCTGTCTGGGAGGGATGAACTGATAGCAGTTTTCCTCCGCTGCTGATTTTGATTGCTCCGGCGGGTGCATCTTCTTTGGTAACGGTATTCAGGTGACGCAACTGCATGATAATCACGCTGGTCACCAATAGAGCTAGAAATACCACAATCATTCCCACCAGGATTATGCTGTTACCCGTCTGGGGGAGTGTGTCTTTAAACACTTGGGCAGCTCTAAGCACTTCTTCCGGAGATTTGTTCAGAGACTGGATGGAGCGACCGTTCAGGGAGGAATCGTTGGGGTCAAGCTCAAGCAGATGTTTGAGCTTCTTGACGGGTATAGCTAACTGGTTGGATATGGCAAGTAAGGTGGAAGCTTCATTGAATCCATACTGGATGGTCTCTTGCGCCAGAAGGACTTGATAAACGCTGATTCCCACTTGGCGCAGACGCATTTTATCCAGTTTTGTATTCCCCTTGTCCAATCCCAGGTATTCCTTGAGCTTGGTTATATCCAGTTCAAGCTTTTCCGAAACCTGTTCCAGAGTGGAGTTGTAACTGATGCCATATTCAGTATTCATACGTGACTCCATCAGCGCAAGCAAGCTGTCACTGACAGAGACTTGGTTTTCCTGAGTCTGAGCAGTCTGCGCCATTAACAAGCTAAAACTGCAGAGCAGAATACACGTTAATATTATAAGAGATCTCATAACGCAACCTTAAAGGGGGATGTTTCCATGCTTGCGGGGAGGGATAGTGTCCTTTTTATTGGCAAGCATCTCCAACGCCCTGATTAAACGGAAACGGGTTCTGGCAGGTTCGATAATGTCATCGATATAACCCTTCTCAGCAGCTTGCATGGGATTGGCAAATTTGGTGCGGTATTCTTCTTCCTTTTCGTTGAGCACCTGTTTGGGGTCGGAGCTGTCCATGGCTTCTTTGCGGAAGATTACTTCGACTGCGCCTTTCGGACCCATCACCGCTATTTCTGCTGTAGGCCAGGCATAGACCACGTCTGCTCTCATGTGTCTGCTGTTCATCACGCAATAGGCTCCGCCATAGGCTTTGCGTAAAATTACCGTGACTTTGGGAACGGTGGCTTCGGCAAAGGCATAAAGCAGCTTGGCTCCGTTGCGGATAATCCCGTTATGTTCCTGACTGGTGCCCGGTAAAAAGCCCGGAACGTCTTCCAGAACAATCAAAGGAACATTGAATGCATCACAGAAACGCACAAACCTTGCACCTTTGATGGAAGCGTCAATATCCAATACTCCCGCCAAAACTTTGGGCTGGTTGGCTACTATGCCGACGGGGTAACCGTTCAATCGGGCAAATCCGACAATCAGGTTTTGGGCATAATTGCGTGCCACTTCCAGAAACTCACCATCATCCACCAGACAATAGATTACGTCCAGGATGTCATAGGGTTTATTGGGATTTTCGGGGATGATATTATTCAGTTCTTCGCAATAGCGGTTTATCAGGTCAGAGGTCGGGATAAAGGGCGGGTCTTCCATATTGTTGGATGGCAGGTAACTGAGCAGCTTGCGGATAAGCAAAACGGTTTCTTCTTCGTTATCGGTAACAAACTGAGCAACTCCGCTTTTAGAGGAATGCACCTGTGAACCGCCCAAGTCTTCCGTCGTCACTGTTTCATTGAGCACAGTCTTGACTACCTTGGGTCCGGTCACGAACATATAGCTGTTTTTCTTGTCCATGATGACAAAGTCTGTAATGGCAGGGGAATAGACAGCACCGCCGGCGCAGGGTCCCAATATGGCTGAAATCTGCGGGATTACGCCTGATGCCATCACGTTGCGCCAAAAGATTTCCGCATATCCTGCCAGAGCGTCCACTCCTTCCTGAATACGTGCTCCGCCGGAATCATTCAAGCCGATTACGGGGCAGCCGTTTTTGATTGCCATATCCATGATTTTGCAGATTTTATCCGCGTATGTCTTGGATAGTGAACCGCCAAAGACGGTGAAGTCCTGCGCAAAGATATAGACCACCCGTTCATTGATGGTGGCGCAACCTGTTATCACTCCATCTCCCGGATACTTGGTCTTTTCCATGCCAAAGTCATGGCACTGATGGGTGACGAAGAGGTCAAATTCTTCAAAACTGTCGGGATCGACTAATAGCTCAATCCGTTCCCGGGCTGTCAGTTTGCCTTTTTGATGCTGTTCGGAGATGCGTTTTTCGCCTCCGCCCAACATAGCCTGGTCACGCTGTGTCCGGAGATTGAGAATTGATTTTGGAATCTCCATTCCTTGCTCCTGTATCTTTTATTTGTTTTTCTAAAGTCAAATTAGATTTGCCATGTTTTTCGTAAAGAAAATTATCCTTGTTTGTTCTCTGGTTGTTGATGTTGACCTGACTGGATTTTATTCCTTGACACGATTTGAGCTTATCTGAAAATGAATGTATATCACCTTCAGGCTTAATTGATTGATTAACATTGATATAAAAACCAAAAAGAGAGGTGATATATGTTTACAAGAGTTACCCTTATTTCCCTCGTCCTGCTTTGCCTTGTTTTGCTTTTCTCCGGCTGCACCAAAAAGGTGACCGAAGTCTATGAATCCCCCGAGCTGATTGACTTTGTCTATGTCAAAGGCGGAACCTTCAATAACGGAGTGGCGGATGTGAAGCTATCCTCATTTCTGATTTCCCGCCGTGAAGTTACCCAGAATGAGTATTGGGCTTTATTGGGAGGAAACCCTGCTGAATTTCAGAACGTGGTCAATGCCCCCATGAACAACATCACCTGGTTTGACTGCATTATCTTTTGCAACCAATTGAGCGAAAGGGATGGACTTCAGCCCTGTTACAGCTATGCCGATTTGGGGACGGACATGGAAAACTGGCCTGAAAAATGGGAATACAACTATGCCAATCATCTCATGATTCGGTGCAATTGGGCTGCCGATGGCTACCGCCTGCCTTCCGAGATGGAATGGCTCTATGCCGCCAAGGGAGGGGAGAGGTCGATGGGTTACAATTACAGCGGAAGTTATTATCCCTATCCGGTTGCCTGGTTTTCAGGTAATGCCGGCAATACTGTGCATACGGTCTGCACCAAGGCTGCCAATGAACTCGGTCTGTTTGACATGAGTGGCAACGTAGTCGAGTTTTGCTGGGATATCTATGCGCTTTTGCCTGATTCCTCCCAGACCAATCCTCACGGACCTTCCAGCGGTGACACCAGAGTGCTCAGAGGCGGAGCTTATTCCAGTCCTTCTGAAGATATCAACCTCACCCGGCGCTTCTATGCCATGGCAACATCGGTTAATAATACGCTTGGCTTCCGCCTTTGCCGAACAAGGATTGATTGATAACAAGTTAGCCTTACCGACGCAGGTCGGTATCCGGTTCTTAATTCTTAATTTATAATTCGAAAATCATCTGGTAGCTACATGCGTCCCGCATGTAGTATTAATCACTTTCACCACAGACGGGACGTCCGTGGCTACTTTCGCCTTACCGACGCAGGTCGGTATCCGGAAACCTCGTCATTCCAGCGGAGGCTGGAATCCAGGCATTGCGACGGTAGGCGCGGTTTGTCTTTCAATTCTCAATTTTCAATCCTCAATTAAAAGGGACGGTTTCCCGTCCCTGTTTATTGACTTGCTTCTTCCGGTTTCTTTTCCAGATGTTTAATCAGGTTTCCCAAAGTCAGTTCAAACACTTTGGTCACCACCAGTTCGAAGAACATCCTTTCCTGTTCTTCATTCAGCCAGGGGATGTTGATTTGCTTGTTGATATATTCCGCCAGCTCCTTAGCCAGCGTGCTGATACATGGATTCATAATGTCCTCCAAGTTCGTCATTCCAGCGCAGGCTGGAATCCATATAAAACTGGTTACCGTTCTTCAACGGGAAT
>DAHVPA010000110.1 GCA_027318525.1 Candidatus Cloacimonadota bacterium
GGCAGGGCAGAGTATAAAGGCAAGATTTTTAGCGGAAAAAAGGCTATGCAGGCTGCCGGACTCGAACCGGTCAGACTCTCAGCTAAAGAAGGTTTAGCGCTAAATAACGGGACTCAGGTAATGACCGCTCTGGGTGTACTTACCTGGCTGGAAGCAGAAAAACTGGCGAAATCGGCTGATATTATTGCAGCTCTGTCAATCGATGCTCTGCTCGGAACTCCCAACGCTTTTGACCCCTTGGTACATCAGCTTCGCCCTCATCAAGGACAGCTTGCCAGCGCAGCCAATCTTCACAGCCTGCTGCAAAACAGTCCCCTCAGATTATCCCATCTTCATTGTGACAACGTTCAGGATGCATACAGCCTGAGATGCACACCTCAGGTGCATGGCGCTGCCAGGGATGCCATGAACTATGTCCGTCAGGTCCTGGAAACAGAAATAAATGCAGCAACCGACAATCCACTTATCTTTGCTGAAGAAGACAAAGTTATATCCGGTGGTAACTTCCATGGAGAACCACTTGCCATAGCGCTGGACACTTTGGCAATAGCACTTTCTGAGCTTGGCTCCATCTCTGAACGCAGAATTGAACAAATGCTGAATCCTGCTTTGAACCGCGGATTACCTCCTTTCCTGGCAGCCCGTCCCGGACTCGATTCCGGATTTATGATAGCTCAGCTTACAGCTGCTGCTGCTGTTTCCGAAAACAAAGTCCTGTCTCATCCGGCAGCTGTTGATTCCATCCCAACCTCTGCCAATCAGGAAGACCACGTCAGCATGGGTTCGATTTCCGCAAACAAAGTCCTCCAAGTGGCGGAAAACCTGAATACAGTCCTGGCAATAGAGCTTTTAGTGGCTTTGCAGGCTCTGGATTATCGTAAAGATGCAACATCGCCGGCTTTGGAAATTATCAGACAAGATCTGAGGAAGATTATCAAACCGCTGAAGAAAGACAGAGAAATTTCTGCAGATTTAAATAATGCCAAGAAGTGGCTCAAGGATAATGATGCTGCCCAGGTGATAAGCAGCATTATCAGTTTGACATAGATAGCTTTGCCATGAAAAAAATGATTTCTCCGGTTCGTCTCTTAATCTTGCTTGCGGTCCTGATTGCCTCACTACTAAGCTGCTCCATTGACAACACAATGTATAATGCCCGCAAGCTTTATAACTCAGCGCGTAACAGACCTTTGAATCCAAACGGTTTTCCCACTCCTCAAGCAGTTGACGAATATACCAAGACAATAAAGAAATGCGGATACATACTGACGGAACGAAAAAACAGCGCACAAGCTGATGATGCGTTGCTGTTGCTGGCAAAATCCCTTTATTACAAAGGCAACAGCCATTATCAGGCAAAAGACCAGTTTGTCAGCTTTCTCAAGAATTTTCCCAATAGTCCTTATGCTCCGGAAGCTGTACTTTACCTGGCACAATCCTATCGGATGTTAAACCAGCCTGTAGAAGCTGAAAACACGCTGGCAACTTATATACGCGATCCACTTAGCGCCGAACATCATCCCCGGGCATTACTTCTTTTGGCAGATTTCGCACTCCAGGATAAGGACTATTCCAAAGCACAGTTTTGGCTGGAGCAAATCCTCAGCCAATATGCCAAAACGACTGCTGCCAAAGAAGCCGGCTTTCTGCTTGGCAAGAATTACTTCTCTCAAAAAAAATATGATAAATCCTTGGAGCAGTTTCAAAAAGTTAGCAGCGACAGCAAAGTATCAAAACAGGTCAGACTCGATGCACGTTTCTTTGTAGCATTGAATCTGCTGATGCTTGGAGAATCTCAAAAAAGTCTGAATGCAGCAAAAAAACTGCTCAAAGATGAGTATCGACCAGAAAAGATGCCGGGCGTCAGGATGCTTTATAGCAGAATTCTAATGAGTTTAAATAATGACGATGAAGCCATCAGCCTCTTCCAATCCATCATCTCATCCAATGCCAGGACTCTTTCTTCAGCCGAAGCATATTTCCATCTGGGAGAATATTACTACTATAAAAAAAGCGATGTTCAAAACGCCATGGACAGCTTTAACAAAGTCAAAACAGAATCATCCATATCCGATTTTGCAGATGAGTCATCACTAAAATACAATGCGCTGAATACTATCTATAAAAGTAATCCCGTTATATTGGAACAAAATCCCAAAGGTTATCTGGAGCGAAACCTTGAAAATGCGGATAAATTTTACACTGTGTTAACTTTACCCGATTCTGCTTATGCAATCTATGACAGATTGATTTCAACTCCCTCTCAGGTAAGGATGGAGATGGATTCGCTTGATTACAAAAGCTTGTCTATCCAAGCCAGATTGGACTCTCTGTCTGCAGCCATCGATACACTGCAGTTATCCATTGTCAGTAATAAAGATTCATTGCAGACAGAAAGCAATCCTCCTCTGTCAGCAATAATCCCTGCGTTGCCTGATAGTCTGACACCTGACAGTGTGGGATATGTTCCAACACAACCAGATTTGAAAGCCACCAAACTGCTGCTCATCACAAACCTGCAAAAAGATAAACGCGATTTGCAGACTGAACTTTCTGACCTTAATAAAAAACGTGAAACCCTGCAGACGATATATGATGATTTCAACAATGAATACAGTCCGTTTATCATGTTTAGTAAAGCTGCGGTCATCTATAGGGCTGAAGCAGATACAACAAAGTTAAAAAATATTTATGAAGACCTTGCTTCAGCTTATCCCAACAATAAATACACCTTAGCTTTAAAGCTGCTTCTGGAAGGAAAACCTGTAAAGTTGATAGACCCTGTTCTGGAGCAGCAGGAAAAGGAAATGGATAAGGCATTGACTGATATGGAAGTAACCCCTGACTCAGCTCTTGTTGTTTTGGAAAGGCTGGCTGATTCCCCTTACAAAGAAATCAAGCTGCAAGCCAATTATCGCCTTGGGTGGCACTACCTGTTTGAACAAAGAGACACTCTCAAAGCCAAGCTCTATTTCAACGAAACCGTTAAGACTGATAGAGCTAACCCATATACGCAAACTATCTTAAGATTCTATAATGGAAAGATTTTTACCATTGATTTAAACAGTCCTGACAGCCTAGCTTCAACCACTACGTTACCCGATTCCCTGCAAAATTTACGGGGAAACGAAGACACACTCATACCAATCGAAAATAACACCAACCAGAGCAAAACCGATCAGGATGAATCGGACTTAACACAGCCTCAGGGATCTGAAGCAATCAAACCGGACTAATCAGATTGGGGTTTGTTTTGGATCAGGACAGCTTGTTTTCCAGGCAAAACTTCTGGCTAAAAGTCCTTATATTATCTACGGGATTTGTCACAGCCATCATTGTCCCTATGAAAGCCCTCTTGGTTTATCTGACTGGAATTCTGTTATACTCATGCCTTTCTCCTTCAGAACTGAAACCTATGGCTAAAGGTATCAAAATGCTGTTGCCTTTTCTGGCAGCCTATGGCATGATGTGTTTACTTTTTAGAATTGATTTTCCTGTTATGGCAACTTTTATTATCAGAATGCTCATTCTGACCATTCTGCTGGTTCATTTCTGGTCATCCACCTCGTTACATAGATTTTTGGAGGATGCCTCATTCCTATCTTCCAATCCTGCCAATAATCCCTTTCTCTTCTTCTGTGTTGCCACTTTGCTTTATCTAAAACAATTTATCCTTTATTATCAAACCACTTATGCAAATTCCAAGATTTCGGGAAACAGCATTACCAGACTTATTCCTGCCTTTACTGATGCTATAGTTCAAAACTGGCATAATCGCCAAACCATTGAAGAGCAAACCGTGCAAATCCTTTCTTACAACTATATAAAACCCGCTTTTATAAATAAAAGTAATATAATGGGATGTTTTTTTTTGACATTCCTGACCCTGGTACTCGCTCTGTAACTCATTAACAGACAGGAAGCCAAGCTCATGCATACACAAAGATTGTTACTCAAGGTTGCTTATGATGGCACCAATTTCCTGGGATGGCAGGTCCAGAAACAGCAACGCACTGTTCAGTTTGTTCTGGAACAAGCCATCAGTGAATACACAGGCAGAAAGACAATTATTACCGGTTCCGGACGCACCGATACTGGAGTGCATGCCTGGGGTCAATGTGCTCATTTCGATTACCGAGGCACAGCTGCTCCCAACCAAATGGTTAAAGGCTTGCGCAAATATCTCCCAGACGACATTAAGATAATTGCCGTTATTCCTGTAAAGTCTGACTTTCATGCCAGATATAACGCCATGGAACGCTGTTACCAATATTACATCGCCAAGTGTGAAACTCCTTTCAACCGATTGTATAGAGGTGCATTCCCACGTAAAAAAATCCGCTTTGAACTGATGCAAAATGCTGCTCCCTATTTTTTGGGAAAGCATGACTTCAGCTCTTTCAGCAAGGACAATCCAGCAGTTCCAGACCACGTTTGCGAGGTCAATTCCTCCTTTTTTGAAGAGCATGAGGATTACTACCTTTACACGATTAGAGCGTCGCGATTTCTCCACAACATGGTGCGTAGGATTGTCGGTTCATTGGTAAACATCTCTCATCTGGAACTGGAGCCTACAATCATATTGAAATGGCTGGAAGAAAAACAGGCGCGTCAGACCATCATTTTCCCTGCCCCACCCCAAGGTTTGTACCTGACCGATGTCGTTTATCCGCCGGAAGTTTTTATCAAATAATTGCCACAAGTGAGGAAGCATTGCATGAATAGTGAACAGCAGATTTTCCTGAGGGACAAAGCGCTTGACTATTTCCTGAGATATGTTCAGATAAACACTCAATCAGACCCTGATAGTCTGTCCTTTCCGTCTTCATCCTGCCAGCTCGAATTGGGAAAGCTGATTGTGCAGGATTTGCATAAGCTGGGTATTGCAAATGCCGAATTGGACGATTTCGGATATGTTTATGCTGTGCTGCAGGCTTCTCCTGACTGCCGTTCCGGGCAGCTCAGTTTTATAGCTCATATGGATACCAGTCCCTCAGAACCGGGCGGCAGTGTGCTGCCCGTGATTCACAGAAGCTATCAGGGCGGTTCCATCAGCTTTACTGATGACCCAAATATGAAACTTACTCCTGCCGACAGTCCCGAGCTTTTGAAGTTTGTCGGGGAGGATATCATCACAGCATCAGGAAAAACACTGCTGGGAGCTGATGACAAAGCAGGGATTGCTGCCATTATGGCTGCAGTTGAATTGTTGGTGACATATCCGGAACTGCAACATCCGGAGTTGCGCCTGGTGTTTACACCTGACGAAGAAGTCGGACAAGGCACTGACCATATCGACCTGCAGCGCCTGGCACCTGTTGCCTACACCATTGACGGAGGTGAACTGGGTGAGCTGGAAGCCGAATGCTTTGATGCCTGGAGCTTATCTGTCACCTTAACCGGCAGGAATGTTCACCCAGGCAGCGCTAAGAACATCATGGTCAATGCAGCAGCAATAGCAGCCAGATTCTTTGCAGCCCTGCCTGAGTGGGAAACACCCGAGCACACGGAAAAACGCGAGGGATTCTATCATCTCACTGCTATAAAGGGTGATGAAGTAAAAGCTGAACTGCATTTCATCATTCGCGATTTTGAAGAAGCCAACAATCTTAAACGGCTGGAAGTTATTGGCAAATTAAAGGAGTTCTTTTTGGCAAAGTATCCGGGTTTGGGGATTGAGCTTGAGTCCAGGCACTCTTACCAGAATATGCGTCTGGTTCTGGATAAATACCCCCAGGTAGTGGAAAAAGCTGCCCAGGCTATGCGTGATTGCGGAATAGATGTTTTGCCGGGAGCGGTCAGGGGTGGAACCGATGGTGCCAGGCTTTGTTTCATGGGGATTCCCACACCCAATATCTTCAGCGGTGGCGTTATGTTTCATTCCGAGCTGGAGTGGATACCGGTCGTTGCTTTGCAGAAAGCGGCTGAGGTTGTGGTCCGTCTGGCTGAATTGTATTGCAGTTAATCATTAAATAGAAAAACCCCCGGTTTCAATGCCGGGGGTTTATTGTTTTGGTGCAGAAGGCGGGACTCGAACCCGCACACCCGTTACAGGCACAAGATCCTTAGTCTTGCGTGTCTGCCAATTCCACCACTTCTGCTTGTATCACTACAATTAATGTTTAAAAAGCTAAGGATTACTTTTTGACAGGAGCTTCGGTATTAATCTTTTTCTGAAGTTCCGCTGCTTTGCTGGTGGTCTTCAAGTTCTTAACCACAAATGCCAGACCAATGCAGGATACCAGAAAAGCGATGCCCAGATACTGAGTCCATTTTTTCAGAAATGCGGATGCTCCACTACCACCGAACACATTCACGGCAGCTCCGCCCAAAGTGGCATCCAACCCGCCCTTTGACGTCTGGGATAAAATCACCAGTATCAGAGCGATGCTGATTATGACATGGACCACTAAAAGCACTGTGTATAATAACATTCTAACCTCTAATCTTTATTATCCTTGAGTTTAGTTCAAAAATCCGTAGCCAGCCTTTTTGTCAACCGAATTCTGCTCAAACATCCTCAGATTGCTCTTCCCTGCCCTTCATCCTACTTTTTATCCTGAGAATCTGCAGAGAGTCTGCAGAGACTAAGTCTCCAAAAACTCCCTGAAAATC
>DAHVPA010000111.1 GCA_027318525.1 Candidatus Cloacimonadota bacterium
TTATCATTACTTAGTGAGATAGGGAGAGGTCATGAAAAGGATTCAGTTCGTCATAATTCTGCTGGCAGGCTATTGTCTGCTCTATGCCATGGAGATACCGTTTTCCACTGTGCCGGTTAAATCGGATGCCAACCTCATCACCAATCTGGTCAGGATTGATCCTGATGACCAAAAGGCTGAAAGCCTGCCCACCCAAGTTTGGCTCTGGTATGATGAAAACAATCTGTATGCCAGGTTTGAAGCGGTTATTGATAGCACCCTTACCATAGGGCAACCCTCTGCCCGTGATGCAAATTCACGCTGTGACTTTCTTTATATCAATCTGATTACCAATCCGATGTCTCACAGCGGGTATTATTATGCAGCTACACCTTCAGGCTCTCTGGAAGACGGGACCCTATCTCTGTCAAATGGCGATTGGTCTAATTGGGACAGTTCATATTCTTATACCAACAGCATTACAGATACTCTATGGGCTGTGGTTTTTACCATTCCTTTCAAAGACCTGCGCTTTGATGCAGAACCTCCCTACAAATGGAAGATTGTTGTTACCAGATTCCATGACAACAATTTGAATAATTATGCGTTTCCTTATTACCGTTCAAAAGAAACCGGTAACTTTTATGATAAAGCGTTGAAGCTGGAATTGACCCATAAGATAAACCGGCACTCCAATTGGAAGCTGCGTCCTTACTATGTAAAAAGCTATGACCTGGTGCAAAAGACCACCACCTTTGACCCGGATAATATTGGTCTGGATATCAGCTTTAATCCCAATACCAGAACCAAACTAAAATTCACTTTAAATCCTGACTTTACTGATGTTCCTCCTGACGATGCCACCGACATCTATAATGAGAAATACCCCACCTATTATAGTGAAAACCGCTTTTTCTTCATAGAGGATATTGATGCTTTCGGGGTCAATGACGAAATGTTTTATACCAGAAACATTGTGCAACCGCAGTTTGCTATCAAGTTCACAGGCAACACTGATATCTGGACGTATGGCTATCTGGGTGCCAAAGACAGGAAGATTACTGATTCAGGTGAGACGGTCAATCCTGATGATTACTATCAACTTCTGGCAGTTCAGAGAAAAACTGCCAAATACACTGCCCATCTGGCTTCCGCCAGTCGGATGAATTCAGGATATTACAATCATTTCATCCTGGGAGATTGGGATTGGGAGTTCTTAAAGAACATGCACATTGGCACTTTTCATACCTATACTCAAAAGCATGCTGATGCTGAAGATATCAAAAAACAAGGCTTGTACCAATGGATTTATCTGGATTTGAATCCAGGCAACTGGAATATCTATGCTTCCTATACTAATCTGCAAAAAGATGTTGCTCTGGACATGGGCTATCTTAATGAAACAGGTTTAGAAAACTACAGCTTATCCACGACCTGGAGATCCGCTCCCAAAGAACGGTTTGTCAAGTCTGTGACGGTGTTAAACAGTTTAGGTTATGGAAACAAATTGGAAGCCAACCGTCCGTTTGACTATATCGCCGGTAATAGCTCTGTAATTATTGGTTTCCTGCCCAGGTTTTCCAGTGGTCTGACCTTGACCCGAGGACAATCAGTTTATCTGGGGAAAGAACATGATGTCTATAGCGGATTATTGCAGTGTAACCATAGCAAATGGTCAATCTTTCGTCCTTCCCTTGCTGCTTTAACAGGAAAGATTATAGTATATAGCCTGAACCAGACTAAAGATTATTACTTTGTCAAAGCCGGCTTCAGCAGCAGTTTCAAGAAAAGATTATCAGGTTACATCAGCGTTACTCATTACGATTATGACTATAATAAACTGAATTATATCTACACGCCTACTGATACATTGTTGTTGCGATTGGACAACAGCTATGAAATTGCCAATCTTTCACTTGATTACAATTTCTCCAATCGGATGTCACTTAAGAACGGACTGGGGATTTCCACCTACAAGACCGGCAGCAGGTATTCCAATCTGACCTTTTATTCCAACTTCCGTTATGAGTTCAAAAAGGACTGCTTCCTTTACCTGGGTTACAAAACCGGACAGGCTCAGGATGAACCTTCCACTCTGAATGACTTGACCGGACACTTCAACCGCAATAGTGCCAGCGCTTATCTGAAACTGAGTTTGACCCTGTAGCCGCAGAACATTTCGCTTGACTGATTTTCCGCTTTGGGTAAGGAAACACAGCAACATAAACATGGAGAGATTATGAAACGGTTTTTATTGGTTTTGATTATGACCTTCCTGGCGACTCTGGCATTGGCGCAGACCGGCTTGTTGGGCTTGTATTATGGAGAGAGCTTTTATTATGCACGCAAAAACCTGGAAGACAAAGGATATCTTTTAATCAACAACCAGAGTGTCATCAAGCAGTTTGGCATTGATCCTGCTCCCAGTATCTATCTGGTTGACCTCTATGTTAATCCATCCACCAGCACGATTGTGGGCTGGACTCTGCACTATAATGAAGGACTTTCCGAGGATGCGCAAAGGCAGGTCCTGAATGAGTGCATAAGTCTGCATGGAAAAGAATACAACGTAATGGAAGAGGAAAACATGATTGGCTGGCACCTGAGCGATACCAGAAGCATGCTGATTGGCTGCGATAAAGGCGGCAACCTGTCTGTAGCTGTTTATTATGACGATGACTATACGTATATTTTTAATCAGGGCGAAGAACAGGATAAGTATAAGAATTAACTGACTGTAGTTGTCCGACTGATTTGCCCTGTAGGAAAACCGTTTGATTTACAAGGGATAAATCACCAGGTAACTTCGGAGTTTGTCAACGGTTGCTGTTTTTTCTTCTTATCAGGATTGGCTTTAACAGTCAGCAGGCTGTCCACAGTCGCTTTAAAAACCGGACTGTTTTTAACTTTTTTGAATTTCCTGTTTGTCATGACATGCCTGAGATTGGTAAATCCGTTATCGAATGCCAGTATCAGATAGCGGGATGCCAAGTCCGGCTGATTCAGGACTCCGTAACAACCGGCTAGGTTATACAGGGTGTTTTTGTTGGTTGGATCTGACTTCAGATTGGCAGTATATCTGGCGGCTGCGGCAGTATAATATCCATTCATATAATAAGCAGAGCCGGTTTTTCTGGAACTGCTGTTGGGCACCCCATGACCGAAATGCACCTTGTATTGGGCAGGGTCAAGCAGCTTGGGATTGTTCTTTATCTCATCCAGAGACCTGTCAACATAGACTACATCCCCATTCAGAACACCACCGATACAGACTAAGAGCAGAGTAATTACCCAAAAGTGCAGTTTCATAATAACTCCTATGTAAAATGACGTTCTAACAAGACCATACCCTAATAGACAATCTAACAATATTTACATATTTGACAAGATATATCTTAAGTCAATAAATATTTTCTACCGATTCAAATCAAGACATATCTAAATGTAATCTTTTATACAGTGGGTGCCATTCAGGCGCATCACCCAGCAACCGCCTCTGCATTTTGACCAGGCAGAGCAGGATTTACATTTTGTATCTGTTTGCCTGAGTTCGGCAGAACGGTATTTACGAAAGCCCTTTTGCCAGATTTCCCAGAGGTTTTGGTCGCGGATGTTGCCCTCCAGGAATTCATCCGTATCCGGCATTTCCGGACAACCCCTGATATTGCCATTCACACCGATGCAGCAGGTTGTAATACCCACCGGGCAAAAGGTGCATTCCTGCCTGATTTTACTATCGGCTTTACCCAGCCAGGGCAGGTTTTCGCCTACAATGATATGAAATCTCTTACGGTTCACTTTAATGAAATCCAGCATCTGCTTCATCTGTGTTTTGCTGATGGCACAGTCGTCAGTTTCAGCTCTGCCGATGGGCATGGCAAACATTACTTTCCAGTGCTTAACTCCAACTTCAGCTAATCTATCTGCCAGAATCGGGATATTGTCATAGTTGTATTTTGATATGACTGTCGCAGTTGTAACCATATATATTCCTACGTTGTGGCAATGCCTGATAGCAGCTATGGCGTTCTGATAACTTTGCTCATTGCGGCGGATAAAGTTATGGATTTCCTCTGTGCCATCAAGACTGATTTGGATTGATTTGATGCCGGACTGTTTTAATTCAGCAGCTTTCTTCTCATCCAAAAGATAACCATTGGTGGCAATCCCTGTTCCCATGCCTTGTTCTGATGCGTATGCCATGATGCGCACCATGTCTTCCCGTAGCAGAGGTTCTCCTCCGGTTGCGGCAAAGAATCTGCATCCCATCTTTGCTATCTGGTCAACCAAAGCTTTGACTTCGCTTTCACTTAATTCATCGGCATAACTTTCCTTGGAAGCACCGCAATGACGGCAAGCCAGATTACAGCGTCGGGTGCAATCCCACAGTACATATGAGGGTGGATAGTAATAATTATGCTTGCGATAATGCTGTGCAAAGGACTTCAGATAAGTTGCCAAACGCAGGCTGGAATAGGTGTATTCGAGATTAAGCACTGATTACAAACTCAATGACACTTGGATACTATTGCTGACTTTCATATTTAATTCAGTCGGATAAACAAAATATCTATTATCTAACGTCTTTTCCTTGGCTTGGGAGAGTCTGGTTTTACCGAATCCGGGAAAACAGGAGGCGGACCGTAAACCTCATCACACATTTTGTCTGTGCTGTCTTTTCCATTATAAAACTCGGGCGGTCCATATTCAACATTGGACGGCGGAAGAGTTTTCAGTGAATCCTCTTCAGACCACATGGGTCCGTATACTACAAGGTCTACAACCGGTTTCTTGACAAGTTTAGCTTTCCGGCTGGTTATCTTGTTGCTGTCTGCAGTCTGCGGTTTTCCATTTGACTCCAATAGACCATAATCGACGTCAGTTCGCTGGCTTGTTTTATTTAAGTCTCTATTCTCTTCTTGTGGTCCATATGAAATATGAGAACGGGGAATTAGTCTGTCCCACGATATGTCAGTGATATGCAGAAACAGGTATCCCAGGGCAAGCGCGACTATTCCCATCAGTAGACTGAGTTTCTTATAATGTTTTCTCCAGAAGTAGAAAACAGCAAGTCCGGCGCTGGTCAGCAGGAAAGGCAGCAGTATAATCAGAATCAGGCGAAGGTTCATCTCTCCTCCCGGTTTGGCAATGTTGCCAACCGATTATTGACACTGATAGTAAATCGGCTTACAGTTTTTCTGTCAATGCCTATTATGATAATCCTCTTTCATAATCTCTGGTGGACCATAATCCATATGAGAGTGTGGAAATATTCTACCCAATGAAAAGTCTGTTATATTTAGAAGGATGTAACCCAGGGCAAGGGCAAGTATTCCTATCAAAAGACTGAGTTTCCTATAGTTTTTTCTCCAGAAGTAGAAAATAGCAATTCCAGCGCTGGACAACAGGAAGGGCAGCAATATCATGTGTATTAGGCGATAGTTTGTTAGTATAAACGGTAACAGGCGTTGGCTCATCTCTCCTCCCTGGTTAGTAGGCAATCCCACCGATTATTGACATTTATATGCAAATCGGTTTGCTGTCTTTCTGTCAATACAAAATCAGACCAGAGGTCAGCATTAATTTGCCCGGCATTTCCATTGCCGGATTACAGGCAACCAATATGAATAGGAGTCCGGAGGACAGCACTTTCCTTATACAAAGCTGATCTTCAAATCTCACTATCCAGTAACTGATAGTTCAGCACCACCGGCAGGTAGCCTGCATCCACAGCAGTTTTGACGCTTTTGCAGGGCAGGTTGTTGTCGATGATTTGCTGTTTGGTCAGCGTTTTCAAATCCACCAGTCCCGCTTTCTGCATATCCCACAGCAGCTTGATGTAGAGGTTATACCAGCCCGAAACGCTTCTTTTAGCGTCAGGCAGGTCTTTGTAAAGAGAAGTATAGACCTTGAAGTCATCCTTGTAAGCCTGGGAAGGCTTGATTTTCCACAGGTTATTGCTGGTCTGGCGGTATTGTTCATGCTGGGCCGCCTCCACAAAATGCCTCGGTTTCCTGCGCCCTATCATCACATCACAGTTGGGCAACGTATAGAATACCATGTCGTCCACATTGCCGGTGTAACCCTTGAGCCCGTACCTTGTATAAGCTTTCATCCTTTCCTCCTTGCTTAACCCTAACTTATTCCTAACATACCATATACATGTGTATGGTATGTTATTGATAAGGGAGGGAAGAGAAAAAACTTATTGACAGATTGGATGCATTCCGCATTCATCCATTGCATATTTCCCTGTCGTTCCTTCAAAAGGTAAGTAATCGGGGGTAGAGATTTATTTCTTCTATCCTGTTAGTGTTTTGTGTCATTTCAGCGCAGGATGATGCCAAAGACCTCTGCGAATGCAGAATCCAGTTCTTTTTTCAATGGAGAGTAATCGAGGTAGAGCTTTATTTTTTCTACCATGTTATTGTTTTGTGTCATTCCAGCGCAGGCTGGAATGACACGCCTAAGGGTAGGTTGCTGACGTAGAGGCTGGTCTTGTGCCAGACTTAAGACATAATAAAAAGGTTGGTTTGCAAGGGAAGGAGAGCTTGATGAAGCGAATTCTATCAGCATTCGTTATAATACTGCTTGCTATAACGTCTATCTTTGCAGAT
>DAHVPA010000112.1 GCA_027318525.1 Candidatus Cloacimonadota bacterium
CGCTGTGGCAGCTGGCAGGTTGATGTTGTCATAACCGGCTCCGGCGCGTACGACAATCTTGAGCTGTTTGGCGGCGTCGAGCACCTTTTCGTCCACAATGTCGCTGCGGATAATCAGGGCTTCCGCATCGGCGACAGCTTTGTAAAAGTCTTCCACGTTGGTGTAGTTTTCCAGCCAGACGTGTTCATATTTGGCGGCATCGAGGGTGGCTTTGATTCTGTTCACCGCTTCAGCGGCAAAAGCCTTTTCTGTGGCTATTAAGACCTTGGGCATAATGTTCTCCTTATATGATTTTTTTATAAAACAAGCCTGCAAAAGAGCGATTTACCTGTCAATAGAAAAGACTGAAGCAAGTAATTACGAAAAAACTGGATACCGACCTGCGTCGGTAAGACGCCTTCCCGTTGAAGAACGGGAACCAGTTAAGGCTTCCTGTTGCGCAAGCAGAAAAAGTGCTTGCCAAAATATTTGGATGCAGAGTTTGGATGATTAGATTGTATATCAGGTATAATTTCTGACTTAAGGAGAAACTTCCATGCGTTACTTTGCAACATTGCTTCTGATTCTGATGAGCGTCGGTTTGTTTGCCCAAATCGGCATGAACATGAACACCCCCGAAGGCTCAATCAATATGTCCGTTACCGGCATCCCCATGGGACCGGATTCCAATCAGGCAACCATTGAACTGATTGTCGACAAGCTGGAAAAACTGGAAAAAGAAGTCCACGTTAAGCTGCCCAAACTGGAAAAGAAGAAAGCTGAAAAGATCATGGCAGACGTCTATGAACTGCTTGCTTTGCTGCAGTATGAAACCCCTCTCCCGGCTGATACTCCCGACAACGCTTCCGGTTCTGCCGCTTCCTCCTCCAGCAGCGCTTCCTCGTCATCCAGCTCGAACTCCAACTCAAATTCCAACAGCTCGACTGTGAATATCAACATCACCGGCATGGACAATATGAACAACCCCCATGGCAATATGGATGACCATCCCCAGGGACATAACAACCCTCCCGACCACAAACCTCACATGGGTCCCAAACCAATGCCGGACGGTGAATTCAGCACCATGATCAGCAAGATTAAAAAGGAAAGCTTTTCCGATGACAAGATGCGTGTCCTGCGCACTGCCGCCAAGAATTTTAACTTCTCATGCGGTCAGATTGTCACTGTCCTGGATTGCTTCACCTTCTCCGAAGACAAGCTGGAAGCCCTGGGCATCACTTATCCCAAGGTTACCGATCCCAAAAACAACTACACCATCCTGGACAGCTTCACCTATTCCACAGACAAGGAAGAGGCTGAAGACATCATGAACCAGTAAGGAATAATGCAGGTTTCGGAGTTACTCGGATTATTAAATAAGCTGGCTCCCCAGGGGCTGGCAATGAATTGGGACAACGTCGGTCTGCAGGTCGGTTCACCCGATTGGCAGACCGGCAAAATCCTGCTCACGCTGGACGTCACACCATCCGTGGTGGACTATGCAGTGAAGCACAAGTTTGACCTCATCCTCAGCCACCATCCCTTTATCTTCAGACCCATCAACGCTGTGACCCGTCCCGACCTCCTCAAACTGGTCGAGCACAAAATCGCTGTCATCGCCATGCATACCAATCTGGACGTCGTGCCGCAGGGTGTGAACTATGCTTTGGCAGAAGCGCTCGGACTAAAAGTAAAGTCCTTCCTCAGCAGCGAGTCAGGTGCCAAGTGGTACCACGGCTCTGTGACGGTTCCGCCTTTATACGCAGATAAGCTGATGGAAGCCATCCATACCGCCGGCGCAGGCAGAATCGGCTTTTATGACAACTGCGCCACCAAACACGAAGTGGCAGGCACCTTCCGTCCCCTGCAAGGCAGCAATCCCATGCTGGGAGAACACGGCAAGACCGAAAAGGTGGATGAGCTTGAGCTGGAATTCATGGTGGACAGCTTTAACCTGCCTGCAGTCAAGCAAGCTATCGCTTCTGCCCATCCTTACGAAACCCCTGCCGTTTATTTTGTTGAAGTGGAGAATGCCAATCCCGCCTACGGACTGGGACTGATTTGCGAACTGCCCAAAGCAGTCTCTTTAAAGGATTTTGCCGCTAAGGTCAAAACCAGACTACAAGCTCCATACGTGCAGCTTTGGACTGCCGGCAAGGGTGAAAGCTCCAAAGTCAAAACAATAGCCATCTGCGGAGGAGCCGGCGGCAGCTTAATTAATACTGCGACAGGCAAAGCAGATGTCCTCATCACCGGCGACCTCAACTACCATGCCCTGCTGGACAGCAAAATCCCGCTCATCAATGCAGGACACTTCTACACGGAATTCCCCATCCTGGGCAAGCTGCAGGACCTGCTCAAACAGGAGCAGATAACTTCGTCCATCTTTCCCCTCAAATACCACGAGATAAACCACAATATCTTAGTCTAACTCTTTCCCAATAAATTCTTTAGCCCTGCTGTCCTGTGCGGCGGGGCTTTCTTTTATCATGATGAAACGCAGGATTGAGCGTCCCCTTTTGTTCCGAGGGGTCATCGAGGGGTCTTCGAGGGGTTAGCCCACGCTGACCCCTCGCAGCAATTATGGAAGATAAGGGATTTCTGATTACAGAATTAACGGAAATAACGGAATGGAATAATGAGTCAAAAAGACGGCACAGCAGATCACACCTAAGCCATTATTTGTTATAGCTGTTATGTCGTCCTGATGAACAAATTCCACTCTGTATCAATCCTTCGGGGGATTGTATTGTGTAGAGCTTTGCCAGTAGTAGTATGCCGATATCGTGATCTTACTTATCTATCAGGCTTTACCAGATTCAATACTGAATCTAAAATGCTGCTTTGTTGACTTTGTCCGCCCTTCAGATTGGATTGCACCTTGTTCAGCACCCCGTCTTTAAGCAGGTCAACCACTGAATCCATTACGCTATTAGGAATTTTGCCTTCAGAGGTCAGTTGTTCAGCAGTGACTCCCTGCTTTTGCAGAATATGCCCCAAAATGCCTCCCAAAGCACCTTCTCCGCCAATCGACTGCAGCAGTGCACCAAGGATGTTACCGGATTGCTGAGGTTGGTCATCTTCCTGTTTATCTCCACCCAGGATTCCACCCAGCAGGTCCATCAAGCCACCTGATTTCTGCTGCGGTTCTGCTTCCTGTTTATCGCCACCCAAGATTCCGCCCAGCAGGTCCATCAAGCCACCTGATTGCTGTGGTTGCTCCTGGTTTTGATTTGCTCCGCCTAAAAGACCGCCCAGCAGGTCTCCAAGTCCACCCTGGCTGTCAGACTTATCAGTTGCTCCGGAAAGAGCACCCTGCAGAAGACCCAGGATGCCTTCTTCCCTGTCCTGATCAGGATTGAGAGTGCGCTTAACCAGTCCTGCTACATTCTCATCATCGTCCGGAGTATCGTCAGTGGGCGTCATGGACAGCTTTACCTTATCCAGAACACTCTGCAGAATAGAGTTTGTGAGTTCTTTCGGTATTGGCATTAGTTTGTCTCCTGTATGTAAATGATTAAGTGTTTAGAAAATAAAAGTAGCCACAGCTTGGAATAATCACATATCTGAATCCATAAGGAATTCATCTAAGTGGCAATCCGACCTCTCGCCGGCAGGAAAAAACGTATTCTTAGTTGGTTTTATCGGGTTCGACGACGTCCTTGACTTTGTCAGCGACCTTGTCGATAGCGCCTTCTATCTTTTCATCCAGGTCAGTCTTATCCAAAGCGCCTTTGACCTTGTCGGTGGCTTTATCCACAAAGCTTTCCAGCTTATCATCCAAGCCGGTTTTGTCCAAAGCTTCTTTGACTTTACCCTTGGCTTTATCCACCATGCCGTCCAGTTTTTCATCCAGATTGGTCTTGTCCAGAGCTTCTTTGGCTTTATCCTTGGCTTTGTCCACCAGGTTGTCCAGCTTGCCCTTTTTCCCAAATAGCTTATCTAAGATTCCCATGTCTGCCTCCTTTCTTTTTATACAGTAACTTTATGTTTATGAGTAGTTCATGTCAAGGAAAAAAGCTCAGTGGGATTTTATAGCTTATTCAAACTGTGCTTAGCAATCCTTCGCCGGACTCAGGGTATCATTCCGGATTTTTATTAATCTGAATAAGGGTGCAGCAGTAATTGCTTGACGTAATTCACTCTATTGCGCAACTATCCACCCCATGAACTTTGAGAAGATGCTCACCGACCCGGAAGCCTTCAGCGCTGAGATAAAGCAAAAGATATACAAAGCGCTGCAGAGCACCGTCAAGGGCGAATTCTCCACCCACAAGGACTACCCCGTTTTCATCACCCGCAAGAAGTTCAGGCAGACCACCATGACGGAAGGGCTGCCCATCCTGGTGCCCAATATCCCCAACGTCATCCTCGACTGGGCAAAGATAGACGACAAGACAATCACCCATGACGACCTGCTGATCATAGATTTGGAAACGACCGGACTCAGCCGCGGGGGCGGAATGATTGCCTTCCTGATTGGCGTCGGGTATTATGAAAACGACAGCTTCATCGTGGAGCAGTATTTCCTGCCCGAACCGGATGCGGAAATCAATGCCTTTGACCTGCTCCTGCCGCTGCTGGATAAAAGAGCCGTGCTCGTCACCTTCAACGGCAAGACCTTTGATCTGCCTGTTTTGGAAAGCCGCTTCCTGCATAACCAGTTATGGATTGATTTGCGCTCCAAGAGCCATATAGACGTGCTGCACCTCGCCAGACGCCTCTGGAAAAGGAAAGTGCCGTCCTGCGCCCTGGAAACTCTGGAATACTACATTTTAGGGCATATAAGGGACAAGGAACTCGATATTGACGGCGGCGAAATTCCCCAGACCTACTTCCAGTTCCTGATTAATGGCGACCCGGAACTGCTGCAGCGCATCTTTATCCATAACCAGACCGACGTCCTGCACACAGCGGCTTTACTGGCAATGATTTGTGAGCAGATAGACTATCCCCTGCCCACAGACAGGGACATCAGGATAGATTATCATGCCGTCGGCAAGCTTTACCAGTCGCAGGGCTATAAAGACGAGGCAAAGCACATCCTCAGCGCTTTGGCAGACGAGAATTATATCACGCCCGAACTGGTTTACGACCTCGGCATCCTGCACAAAAAGGACAAGCTATGGAGCGAAGCGGAACACTTCTTCCGCCAGGGCACGGACCTCTTGCACGCTCCCAGTATGCTGGAACTCAGCATGTTGATGGAATCCAAGCACAAGGACTTTGAGTCCGCCCTGCTCATTGCCGAAGCCCTGCTCAACCAGATGCTTTCCGACCCTTTCAAAACAGATAAAAAGCAGGCAGACTTGGAGAAACGTATCAACCGATTAAAAGATAAGATGAGCAGACCACAGAAGGCACAGAAAACACAGGGAAAATAAAGAGTACGTAGTAGCGCCTTTAGGTGGTCCTGTTTTACATATAACCAAATCATAAAAGTAGAAACCGCATAAATGCGGTACTACATACAAGAATGGAGTGATAGAGCCCATGCGTAAAGTAATAATAACCCGTAACTACATGCCCAATGCGGAAGGCAGTTGCCTGATTGCTTTTGGCAACACGAAAGTAATATGTTCTGCTTCTGTGGAAAAGAAGGTTCCACCCCATATTGACGAAACCAAAGAGGGCTGGCTGACAGCCGAATACTCCATGCTACCACGCAGTACGCAGACCCGCAACAAAAGGGACGGCATCGGCAGAGTCAACAGCCGCAGCATTGAAATCCAGCGTCTGATTGGCAGGAGCTTGCGCCAGGCGGTTGATTTGACCAAACTGGCAGGCTATACCATCACCGTGGACTGCGACGTATTACAGGCGGATGGAGGAACCAGAACTGCTGCCATTACAGGCGGCTGCATCGCTGTCTATGACGCCATCCGGACCATGCTTGCAAAAGGCTGGATAGCGGAAGACGCTTTCAAACAATGGATTGCCGCCATCAGCGCAGGTATTGTCGATGGTGTGGCTGTGGTGGACCTTGACTACGACAAGGACTGGCGAGCTGAAGTGGACATGAATGTGGTCATGACCGAAAACGGTGAATTTGTCGAGGTTCAGGGCACCGGTGAGCACGGAACCTTCAGCCGCAAAGACCTGATTAAGCTTCTGTCCCTGGCGCAGAAGGCGATAGCGCAACTCATCAGGAAGCAGAGGAAAGCAGTCGCTAATTGAGAATTGAAAATTGATAATTGAAAATTGATGTCGTAGGGGCTGGTCTTGTGCCAGCCTTTTTGCCATCCTGAGCTGGTTAAATGATGAAAAAATATTCGGAATACGAAACACACAAAAAAACACTAAACACACGAATACTCTGTTCTTAAACCCACAACTTACTACCAGTAGTAAATCACCCTCAGATAAAGCCAAAACTGCGTTTATCAGAAGGTGAACTATCATTGATCAGGATATACATATTTAAAGGGAAACAACAAACAGGTGTTGTGTCATTGCGCATTTGGCGTCTTTGGGACAAATCTCTTTGTGTTTCTTTGCGGTCTCTGTGTCTTTGTGGTGAAAAGAATTTGCCTAA
>DAHVPA010000113.1 GCA_027318525.1 Candidatus Cloacimonadota bacterium
CTGCCGAGGATTCCCACAGCAGGTTGACAGCTTCACTCACCTCCCCAAAGATTTGGGGCAGACGTTCCGCCAGAGACTTGGACACAGCTTCTGTGATATCCTGTCTGATTCCGCCGGGAATGATAAGATTGCGTCCAAAACGGTTGCAGCAAAGCAGAGCAGTAAGATTGAGAAAGTCACCCCGCAGCCTGCCGCAGTAGGAAGCAGTCGGCAAAAAACCAACGTCGCCTGCCAGAGCACCCAAATCTCCGGTATGATTGGCAAGACGCTCCAGTTCAAGGGCGATGGCGCGCACGACCTGGTTCTGATAGGAAGGGACAAAGCCGGTCAGTGCTTCGATATTCATGGCATAGGCGGTGCTGTGCCCGATGGTGGTATCGCCAGACAGGGTTTCCATGTAATGGCTGGTTCGGTTGTTCAATCCCTTTGCCAGCACTTGTTCAATCCCCCTGTGCTGGTAACCGAGCTCGATTTCCAGGTGCAGGACATTTTCTCCGTGGCATTGGAAACGGAAGTGACCGGGCTCAATAATTCCTGCATGGACGGGACCGACGGCAACTTCATGGATTTCTTCACCTTCCGCCCTGAAATAGTCAGTAACACCGGGAATAATCTCAGGTTGGGAAGCATAGCTGCGGTTAAAGGTGGATTCGCCCATAACCTGTTCCGGGATGTCGTTGCTTTGTTTTCTGTAAGGACTGTGAAAGCGGATGGGCTTGAGCCAGGGATGGCCCTGAGGAAGGATATCCCACTGCTCATGGATTTCACGTTCAAACCAATGAGCTTGAGGAACTTCCGGAGTCAAGGAAGGAAATGCGTCAGTAACGCTGGTGCGGTAGATTTCCAGATTACCCTGGGTATCGTTGGCAAGCACAATCAGTAAAGTTACAGAGTCTGTATCAGTATCCGGCAAACCGAAGTAAGAGGCGATTCTAGTACCCTGATTCACCTTGGTGCAGACCAGAGCATGGAAATCTGCATTGGAAAGTTCCGGAATATCACTGAAGGGCTGTGCCTGACCGTTGTGCAGATAAGCCATATCAGCCTGCTCCATTGCCCAGCATTTGGACTGCCAGATTAATGATGTTGCTGAGCCAGCCGGGAATCCAGATACCCAGGACCAGAGCCAAAAGCAACAGTATTCCTGCAGGCAGGACTGATATGCTGTGCTCTTTGTCAGGCGGGGCGTCGGTTTTGCCGAAGGACATCTTTAGAAAAACGCCGGTCATGCCGATGAATGCCAGAATCAGGAAAAAGCCGAATAATCCGTTCACCCACCAGAGTTTTGACGAAATCCCGGCAAACAGAATGGTAAATTCACTGATAAAAGAACCGAAGGGAGGAGTTCCCACAATGGCAAAGAATCCTGCCAGCCAAAGGATGCCCGATGCCGGCAGCACTTTCATTAATCCGTTGATTTTTAAGGCTGATTTGGTATGAAAGCGGGAATGTATGTTACCGGCTGTCATGAACAGGGGTGACTTTATCAATGAATGGTTGATGACGTGCAGGAGAGCTCCAAAGGCTCCCAAGCCGCCAATCCCGAAGCCCAGGGTGATGATACCCATGTGCTCCACACTGGAATATGCCAGCATTCTTTTGTAATCAGTCTGTCCCAGCAGGAAGATACCGGCAACGCCCATGGAGAGCAATCCGAAGATAACCATCAGTCCCTGTCCGAAAGATGCCATGCCTGCTGCAGCATTAATCTGCTGGATGCGCAGAATTCCCAGCAGGGCGCAATTCAGCAAAGCTCCCGACAAAAGGGCAGAAACAGGCGAAGGCGCTTCGCTATGGGCATCCGGCAGCCAGTTGTGCAGTGGTGCCAGACCCATCTTGGTGCCATAGCCCACCAGCATCAGGATAAAAGCCACTTCCATCCACTTAGTGTTTACCTGACCTGAGTGTTGCAGGATTATGCTGAGAGTCAAGTCTCCGATACCCCTCGGCAAAGCCAGACCGATAAAGAAGATTCCCATCAGAGCCACGGCAATTCCCACTGAGCAGAGGATGAGGTATTTCCAGGCAGCTTCCAGTGAAGTCTTGCTTCTATGGTAATAAATCAGGGGAGCGCTGGAAAGAGTTGTAGCTTCGATTGCCATCCACTGCAATCCCAGATGCTGGCTCAGGATTGCCAGGCTCATGGCAGACAAAAAGAGCAGCAGGCTGCCCGTAAAGATTGATTCCGGGGTATTCTGGTAAAGGCCACCGATTTCCTGGTCGTTCTGCTGTTCCACCGGTTCACGTTTGACATATCCGATGCCGTAAAGCGTCACCATCAGGAAGAGCAGGCTGGAAAGCGGTAAAAATATCGTGCTGAGTGCATCTATTCCTATCCACAGTGTGGGTGCCAGATAAGGTGCCATCAGAGCGGCTTTAAGGCTGAGCAGGAAATGCAGGATGGCAGTCAGAAGCCAAAATGTTCTCCTGATGCCATTGCATTGTATGAAATAACTGATAATGCCCATTAAGGCAGGCAGGACGATTATGCAGACCAATAGGTTAATCATGCATCCCTGCCCGGTTCGGAGGAGATGGTCTGCAGGTCGGAAAGTTCCGTCATTTTATCCACATCGGTATGCTGCAATTCCCTGTCCAGATGAAAGAGCAGATTGCCCATCAGAAAAACGCCCACAAAGATATCCAGCAGGATGCCGAGTTCCACCAGATAAGGAAATTCGAGGCTGATGCTTACTCCCAGCGCATAGACGCCGTTTTCCATCACCAGGTATGCCAAAGTCTGCATGATGGCTTTGCGCCTGCTCATCATCAAAAAAAGTCCCACCAGAACAAGGAACATCGCCATGGCAGTCAACACAGGCGATGCGTCTGCGGGCAGTTGCAGATTGACTGCAATCCAGGCTGACAACGCCAGCAGGACTATACCCAAGAGCAATGACGTTCCAAACGAGACATAGGGGGCGGTTTCCTTCTGGATGCCGGTCCTCTGCAAAACGTTCTGCATCAGCCAGGGCAGAAGGATACCCTTGAAGACAAGTCCACTGATTCCCACAATCCAGATCCCGGCAGTCAGATGCTCCCACGACCTTAGAATCGGCAGCAGTCCCAGGAAGATACCCTGCACTGCGACTACCTGGATAGCGACCCTGGGTCGGCTGGAACCGAGGATGAGCAGACAAGAAAGGATGAGCAGGACTGCCAGCGCGTTCATTGGTATGACTCCACCAGCTTGATAATCAGCGCAATCAGGCTGAAAGCTCCGGCACTCACCAGCACCTTAGGCACATTGAGCAGCTTCAGTCTTGCAGTAATGGACTCAGTAATCCCAATCAGCAGGCTGATTAAGAACATCCCGCCCAGGAAGGTGACCGCCTGCAGCCAGACCACATCAAACTTTACGGGGATAATCAGATTGACCAGCAAACCCCCGAAAATCCAGAGCTTGAGCGCCGCCCCATACTGGATGAGGGCAAAATCAGCACTGCTGTAGTCCAGGACCATCACTTCGTGAATCATAGTCAGTTCCAGATGGGTGTTGGGGTCATCCACCGGCATGCGGGAATTCTCTGCCAACATGATGAAAAACCAGGCAAACGCAACCAAGACCAGTAGAGGGGCAGCAATCTGCCAGTCGACAATCGTAATGCCGGAAGCAATCCCTGCCAGACCGAGACTGCCTGTGTGCATAATCAAAACCAGGAATCCCAGCAGCAGGGAGGGTTCTGCCACAGCAGAGAATTGTACTTCCCGGCTGGCACCCATTCCTTCAAAAGCTGAGCCTGTGTCCAAAGCAGCGAGGACAGTGGCAAACCTCGCCAGTCCCAGCAGATAAATCAGCAGGATAAAGTCTCCGGCAAAGGAAACCGGGGCGGGAAAACCTCCCCAGGGCAGAATCAGGCAAGCAAGAACCAGGCAGGTAAGAATCACAGCCGGGGCAAGCCTGATAACGAGGCTGGTGGAGCGGCTGTAAACAGAGCTTTTGTGCATGAGCTTGAACAAATCATAGTAAAGCTGCAGGATGGAGGGACCTTTTCTGCCGGCAAAATATGCCTTCACCCGGTTGATGATGCCGGACAGCAAAGGTGCCAGAAGTAAGGCACTGAGAGGGAACAGCCAGCTAATCAGGTGCATGCTCAGAACCCCGCTTTCCAGATCAGCAGGACAATCAGGGTAATGGCTATATAGAGCAGGTAGCCGCTTAGGTTGCCGTGCTGCATTTGCCGCAAGGGTGAAATCCTGTTATTGATGAGCCTAAATATGGGCGCGAAAATCCCTTCCTTTGCCACGTCAGGCGTCTCCGTATGAAACTCCGTATTGGCAGGGAAGTAGCCCTTGATACGGCTGCTGGTTTTCCTGGTTCTCAAAAGGGAACGGAAGAGCTCTGTCAACGGCTGGGCAAAGGAAGAAGCTGTGTATTGCATCCTGGCTGTTGGAGCGGCATAACCGCAATCCCAAGTGCCGGTGGTACTTACCTGATTGGCACGTGGCAGAAGCTTCTTTATCAGGTAAAAAACCAATGAAATTATATACAATATACCAAAGATTAATGCTACATAGCCAAATACCGTCCGGGTATGGTGCATGATACCGGTAAAGTCAAATCCGTCTGAGCCTGCCAAAGTTCCCAAAGGAGCTTTTACCAGATAAACGGTCAGAGGTGCAGCCAGTCCTATCAAAACGCATAAACCGGCTAATATGACCATCGGCGTTAACATCTGCAAGTCAGCCTCATGCACGTTGGCAGCTTTGGTAGTCCGTGCTTCACCCAGGAAGACAATTCCGAAGGCTTTGGAAAAACAGGCAACCGCCAGTCCACCTATCAAAGCAAGGCTCACCATAACAAAGGCAGCCAGGATAATTGGTCCGGGAGTAAAAGCCCTGACACCGCTGATGCCGGCAAAATATATGTAAAATTCACTTATAAATCCGTTGAAGGGGGGCAATCCTGCAATCGCTGCAGCCCCTATCAGAAAGGTCCAGGCGGTCCAGCGCATCTTTTTGAGCAGTCCGCCCAGCAGCTCTATATCCAGGGTTCCAGTTCCGTGCGAAACAGCTCCTGCACCCAGGAAGAGCAGGCTCTTAAACAGAGCATGGTTCAGGACATGCAAAAGGCCGCCGCCAAAGCCCAGAAAGACCAGGGCTGGCAGCTTCCACGCTATGCCCAACACACCCACACCGATGCCGATGGTGATGATTCCGATGTTCTCCACGCTGTGATAGGCAAGCAGCCGTTTCAGGTCGTGCTGTGCCAGGGCAAAGACGACTCCCGTCACCCCGGAAATTATTCCGATGATGACCAGCGCCCAGCCCAGGTACGCATCTGTATAACCAATTAAAGTTATAGTCCTGAGAATGCCGTAGATGCCTGTTTTTATCATCACTCCGGACATCAGAGCTGAGACGTGGCTGGGAGCGGCGGGATGAGCTTCCGGCAGCCAGACGTGCAGAGGGAAAAAGCCCGCCTTGACTCCAAAGCCGAAAATCGCCAGAACAAACAGCGCGCCAGTGTGCACAATCATCTTCCGGTTGGCTATGATTCCGCCAAAGTCCAGCGAGTGTGTTTCGCTGCCCAGGATGGCAAAAAAAACCAGCAGGGCGATTGTTCCGATATGCGTGGCAATCAGGTAGGTCCAGCCTGCCTTGCGCACTTTTTCCTGTTCGTGGTCGTGCATGACCAGGAAGAATGAGCTCACCGCCATGACTTCCCAGACTATGATAAACATTATGACGTTCTGTGCCGTCAGCAAAAGCAGCATACTGGCGACCAGCAGATTAAAAAACAGCCAATGAGAACCCAGCCTTCTTTCCGGATTGCCCAGATAAGACCTTCCATACATAGCCGCCAGAGGTGATATCACCAGAAAGGGCAGGCAGAAAAAGGCGGAAAGTGTATCCAGACCGAAAACAAGCTGGGAACCGGTTAATGACCACTCCAGTCTAACGGGATTAATGCTGTTGCCTGAAAGAACACTGATGACCGGAATTGCCGCCAGAGCGCAGCCCAGCCAGACACTTAGGTTTGCTGTCAGGGACGCCTTATTGTTGTCCCTCACCGCCAGGGCAATCAATCCACCCAGTATCTGCAGCAGGCAGCCCAGCAGCATCAGTTCCATTATTGTTGTGTTCCTTTTTCCTTGTGAAACCTTGCTTCAGCTTGTTGGAAAGCCTTCAGGATAATGTCCCGTGACGCCTGCCTGATGATTGTTTCCTTACAGGCAGGGTCCTGCAGGATGTATGACAATTTAGCCAAAGTCCTCAGATGAGTGCGCACGTTGGGAGAGATGAGCATAAACAGCGCTTGCACCGGTTTACCGTCTATGG
>DAHVPA010000114.1 GCA_027318525.1 Candidatus Cloacimonadota bacterium
CTGAAAGAGCATGAAATCCTCTATAAAAGAGAGCAGATCAAACATAGTTATCCCCATTGCTGGCGCTGTGACAGCCCGCTGATATATTATGCCCGCGAAAGCTGGTATATCCGCACCACGCAGTTCAAGCAGCAGCTGATTGAACAGAACAAGAAGATAGACTGGTATCCTCCCTTTGTCGGTGAAAAACGCTTTGGAGAATGGCTGGAAAACAATGTGGACTGGGCGCTTTCCAGAGACAGATTCTGGGGCACGCCGCTCAATATCTGGATCTGCGACCATTGTGAACATCAGGCTTCCATCGGCTCCATTGCAGAACTGAGAGAAAAAGGCAGGCTGGAAGACGGCAGTCCTGTTCCCGCAGACATTGAACTGCATAAACCCTATGTGGACAATGTGGTGCTGACCTGTGATCAATGCGGAAAGCCGATGCACCGCACCAGCGAAGTCATCGACTGCTGGTTTGACAGCGGTTCCATGCCGTTTGCGCAGTGGCATTACCCCTTTGAACACAAGGATGATTTCTTTAAAGAACTATATCCTGCTGACTTTATTGCTGAAGGGATAGACCAGACCAGAGGCTGGTTTTATTCCATGCTGACAATCTCGACTCTGCTGACTTATGACATCCTGGATGGTAAACCGCAAGCCAGCTATAAAAAGTGCCTGGTTAATGACCTCATTCTGGATAAAAACGGGCAGAAAATGAGCAAGAGCAGGGGTAACTCGGTCGAGCCATTGGAACTGATGCAGACCTATGGGGCAGACGCCATCCGCTGGTATCTGCTGGAAGTTAGCCCACCCTGGCTGCCGACCCGCTTTAATGTGGACGAGGTCAAGGAAGTGGTCAGCAAATACATCCTGACCCTGAAGAACGTCTATTCCTTCTTCAGCACCTATGCCAATATCGATGAATTTGACGTTTCCAAATATCCCGTGACCTGGCAGAAAGCCGGGGAAATTGACTGCTGGATCATCTCCAGACTCCATTCACTCATCAAGAAAGTGAATGAATGGAACGCGCAGTTCGAGTTTACACGCAGTGTCCGAGCCTTGCAGGACTTTGTCATAGACGAGCTTTCCAATTGGTATGTGCGCCGCTCCAGACGGCGGTTTTGGTCGATGAAACTGACAGCCGATAAGATTGATGCTTATCTGACCCTGTATCAAGTGCTGGTGGAAGTCTGCAAGCTGATGGCTCCTTTTGCGCCGTATCTTTCTGACGTTATCTACCAGAACCTGACCGGCAGGGAAAGCGTGCATCTGGAAGATTATCCGGTTGCCGTAGAGAAATACATCGATACAGCTCTGGAAGAAAAGATGCAGACGATAATAGATATTGTCTCCCTGGGCAGAGCAGCCCGTAACGACTGCCAGATTAAGGTGCGCCAACCGCTTTCTGCAATGTATCTGCCGGAAAAGGTAAAGCCTGTGGCTGAGCTGATGTTTGACCTCATCCAGGAAGAAATAAATATCCATGAGATAAAGTATGTGGCAGAGAATGACGGCTTTGTGCAGTATGACCTGAAGCCGGATTTCAAGGTGATGGGACCCAAATACGGCAAGCATGTCAAAGCTCTGGGAAATCTCTTGCAAAAGGTGGATGGGGCAGAAGCACTGCAATCCTTTAGTGCCAAGGGTTTCTTCGAGATAATCGTGGATGGAGAAACACTGAAGCTGACCCAGGAAGATTTGCAGGTAACCATCCGTCCTAAAGAAGGCTATGTCTTCCAGTCCAATCGTAAGCTGTTTGTGGCGCTGGATACTGCCCTGACACCGGAATTGATCTCGGAAGGTTATGCCAGGGAACTGGTCAACAAAATCCAGTTTACCCGCAAGGAGCAGAACTTTGACATCATGGACCGGATCAGGGTGGAATGGTTTGGGGACGAGGAAATCAGTCTTGCCGTCGACACTCATTCAGATTATATTATGAAAGAGACACTTACGGATGAGTTTAAACGTCTGCCGCAAAAGAGGGCGGATATGAAGCAGTTTGACATCAACGGCAAAGAAGTATGGCTTTACATAACGAAAAACTAGAAAAAGCAGAGAGCATTGCCTCTCTGCTTTTGACATAGACAGGAATCGGAGATAGTAAACTGGACGGGGGAGGATATGCCTTTCTGCAGTAATTGCGGAGTCAAAGTTGTCAAAGAGGCAAACTTCTGCCCGGAATGCGGTTTCCAGCTCAGGAAACCTCAGCCTGCCAAGCTCAACCCACCTGAAGAATCACTCCCTGTCAAGGAGACCAAACCTCCCGTCATCAAAGCTGATAAAGCCTATGCCCTGCTGGAACATGGCTCTCTCTTTCAAAACAAATACAGGATAGAACGAATTATCGGCAGGGATAACGATGGCATCAGCTATCTTGCCACAGATGAGACCTGCGGAGAACTCCGCTCTCTCAAATTGTTTTACCAGTCTTACTTTGATAATGTCTCCAGACTTTTGGGTTCCATCAACCAGATGGCTAAAATCCGTGAGCTTGACCATCCCAACATCGCCAGAGTCTATGAAGTAAACCAATCTTCCAAACCGGTTTATATAGCAGCTGAATATATCGAAGGCAATTCCCTTTCCCGCATCAAGGATCAGAACCCTGAAATCATGACCGAGGAACGTTGCAGGGAAATTGCTCACAAGCTGGTGGACGTGGCAATCACTGTCCGCAAAGCCGGGTTATCCATCTCCAGCCTTACTTTTCAAAACATCATCAATCAGGCGGATGGCAATATAGTCGTGCTTTCCTCCGGTATCAGCTATGATTTCCGGGAAGAACGTGAAGATATCTTTAATTTCGGAATTTTGCTTGCCAAGCTGTTTTCCACCTCTGCTTTCTATGAGACCCTGTATACTCTCAAGAAGATGGCTGAGAAAAAGTTTGAGTTTATCAACGGCATTACCAGCGATGTCAATGAAATCATCGCCAAATGCCTGAACCGCACTGCCGGCTTGCGTTACGGTTCTTTTCAGGACCTTGCCAAAGCCTATAAAAACCTGAAGCCCATCCGTCCTCAGGATATCTATTATTCGCAGGACGGAGAAATTGGCACCTTCAGGGATAAAGAAGAAATGGCAATGCCCAAACGCAGGCTGGATATCTATTTCTGGCTGATGATTGTCTTTATCCTCGCCTTTATCTTCGTGCTCATGACCACCAATCTGCTGGATACCATCTTCGGACACAGAAAGACCACTTTCAAATTCACCGGTTTTATGACAGAACTGCAGGATACAACGGATTAACTTGCTTCCGTTGCCCAGGATAATTATCGCAAGATTCCTGCGCTCAATCAAACAGCCAGACGCAGGATAGACAACGTCACCCTGGATTTCGGACCCAAGCCTTCCACCGTCAATCCCAATGTCAGCATCCCGCCTTCCCAACCCATCCTGAGTAATGTGCAAAAGACTCCTGAAGTGAATTTTTCCAGGAATCAAAACACCACCCGCAGGACCAACCTGCCCAGCACAGCGGAAGGACTTGTCTATATTTATGGCGACACCTATCCCTATGGCAGCCTTAAAAAAGATGCCCGCGACAATGTCTCACTCAATGGTTTTTACATTGGCAAAGCGGAAGTAACCCAAGCAGAGTGGAACCGGCATATGAAGACCTCCAATTTCAGCGTTAAGGGTGAAAACCTGCCGGCTGACAATATGAGCTGGTATGATGCGGTGCAATATTGCAATCTGCGCAGCGAAGCAGAAGGACTCACCCCCTGTTACAAAATCCTGGGCACTGCCACCAACCGTGTCGTGACCTGCGATTTCAAAGCCAATGGCTACCGTCTGCCCACTGAAGCTGAATGGGAATATGCAGCCCGTGCCAATAACTTCACCCGTTACAGCGGCTCCAACGATTTGGAAGCCGTTGCCTGGTTCAGAGCCAATGCCCAGGCTCATATCCATCTGGTCAAAACCAAAGCTGACAACGGCTTCGGCATCTATGACCTGACCGGCAACGTGAGTGAATGGTGCTGGGACTGGTATGACTCTGATTACCTGAAAAATATGCCTTTCATCAATCCCACCGGACCTGATAAAGGAGCTTACAAATCCATCCGGGGCGGCAGCATTGACCACAATGCAGGTTCTGCCCTGGAAATACTAACCCGTTCCAAAGGACTGCCCTCCAGAGGATACCGTTACACCGGTTTTCGAGTGGTGCGTTCCAAATAACGTTTACTGCTTTCTCTCTTTTTCCTTTACAGAATCACCCTCTTCGCCTTAACTTCGCTCTATGGATACTATCAGATTAAAAGCAGGACGCAGTGCACCTTTCAAAGGTCATCATCCCTGGCTGTTTTCCGGTGCCATAGCCCGGATTGAAGGAAATCCTGTTCCCGGTGACTGGGTCAGGATTGTAGATGACAAAGGTGTTTTTATTGCCTATGGACTTTATAATCCCCACAGCCAGATCAGGGTCAGGCTTTATGCCTTTTCTGAATCAGAGCTGCCCACAGCTTCCTTTTGGCAGGACAGGATAATGAATGCCATCCGGCTCAGGGAAAGTGTTCTTGCCATGCCAGCCGCTCCCGATTCTGCCTGCCGGCTGATTAACAGCGAAGGCGATGGTCTGTCAGGGCTTACGGTTGACCGGTTTGGCGACTATCTCTCCGTCCAGTTCACTTCACTGGCGCTTTTTGTGCACAAGGATACCATCCTCAACTGTCTGGAAAGCATGACGAAATGCCGGGGCATCATTCTGCGCACCGAACAGGACATGCTGGAAGAGGAAAACCTGGTCCTCAAGGATGGTGCGGTCAGGGGTACCTTGCCGGAAAACCCCCTAATCATCAGTGAAAACGGGGTCAGATTCGAAGTAAACCTGCAAACCGGACAGAAGACAGGCTTTTACCTCGACCAGCGTGCCAATCGCATTCTGGTTGAGCAATTCGCACCGGGAAAATCTGTGCTGGATTTGTGCACTTATTCGGGAGGTTTTGCCCTGCATGCAGCCAAAGCCGGAGCTAAACTGGTTACCGCAGTGGACGTATCCGCATCTGCCCTGGAACTGGCTTTGCGTAATGCCGTCCTCAACGGCTTTGATAACATCGCTTTCCATAAGTCCGACATGTTCAAATATCTGGAAAAGTGCCTGACAGAAAGGATAAAGTATGATCTTATAGTCCTGGACCCGCCCAAGATGACCCGTTCGCGGGGAGCGGTGCAAGGCGCGCTCAAAGGCTATCTGCAGCTCAATGCCATGGCATTGCAGTGCCTGAACCAGGGCGGGGTGCTCTTAACCTGTTCCTGTTCAGGACGTGTCAGCCGCGATGACTTTCTGCTTACCTTGCACAGGGCAGCCCTCTCAGTCCAAAAACAGCTTCAGATACTGGAAGTACGCGGTGCCGATAAAGACCATCCTGTTTCTTCAGCTTGTCCGGAAAGTGAATATCTTAAATGCGTGGTGTGCAATATAGTATAATTTAATCGTCAGGAAGTATGATATGAGATTGCGCCTATTATTGCTTGTTATACTGATTAGCTGTTATACCTTGGGAAATGCTGATACATACATATTTACAAAGGAACAGAAAAGCTATCCTATTGAATGCACAGGATTGTCATCAGGATTAGTGGATAATGTTATGTTTGGTGCAATCAATGATTTTCAGTCATCAAATCCTACTAACGTGGCAAAGATTGACTCCATCATCACAGTCCGGAATCAGGGTGATACGCTCGCTGTGTTCATTGCTCAAAACAAGTTTGTCGCTTATTGTTATGCCAAGTCGGGAGTTTATCAGCTTTCGGAAGTATTAACTCTGTATGATGGCGAAATCTTATATTACATCAATTACCTTGACGTTAACAACGATAATGAACTGGAATTTATATCTGTGACAGGAAATGGAATTAATGACAGGTTGTATGTCCACACATATCATAAATACTTATTTGATGGGGTTCCCAGCAGCAGTTTTGCTAATGTGATTGAACAAGTAGTCAATTTTCCAAATGAACCCAATAATGACAGTATCGACTCTTTAGACAAGATTGGATATTTTAGAATAAGCCACAACAAATTTTATATAATACATGGCTACAGCCAGGATAGTTCAGGTTCTTATTTATACAGGTATGGAACGCTTGATTATACACGGGATAAAGAAAGGGAAATATACTTCAAGCCCATTTCATCTATTTCATTGAAAAGATGGAAAAGATTGTAAATCTACTATGATTTTCTGGATAATGTGATAAGTTTGGCATCCCGTAGGGGAATCGAACCCCTGTTGCCTGACTGAGAATCAGGAGTCC
>DAHVPA010000115.1 GCA_027318525.1 Candidatus Cloacimonadota bacterium
GTCTGATCATCACATCTTTATCTATCTTAGCTATTGCATTCAACACATCTGCAAAAACTCTGTCTGATGCCCTGTCATTATAAAGGCCTATGTTTATGCCTGTAATTACAAGCTCTTTATATCCTCTATTTATAAGCATTGTTGACTGTTCTAACACCTGTTTAAATGTCATGCTACGTGGCTTGCCACGTCCATATGGCACAGCGCAATAAGAGCAGAAGAAATCACATCCATCCTAGATTTTAATGAAAGCACGAGATTTTTCGTGCATATAATCAATGTTCTTCCATATCATGCTGCTTGCTGATTCTATATCATTAAACTGGTAACCTGCATTATCCAGCCATGCTGATATATCGATTTTGTCTTGATTATCGACAACTAAATCGATTTCACCTAAACTTATTATTTCGTCCCGTTCTTTCTGAGCATAACAACCGGTTACAATTACTTTTGCACAGGGATTCTTGAGTTTTGAATTCAAGGCATGTCTGATGAGGTTTCTGCTCTTAAAATCAGCTCTGTTTGTTACGGTACAAGTATTAATGATGTAGATATCAGCCGTTTCGTTAAAATCAACGACTTGATATCCTATATCTATCAGTTGTTGAATAATAGCACTTGATTCCACTTGATTGACCTTGCAACCAAGAGTTGTAATTGCAACCTTCATCACGAGTATATCTTCGACAAATATTCCCAGATAGCTTTACCATATAACTGATGCTCTACTGACAGAACTTTTGTAGCAATGTCATTCTTATCCTTGCAATCTGAAATATCTACTGTCAATTGAGCAATGATATTCCCATGATCATAGCTTGAGTCCACCAGATGTACCGAAGCTCCTGATACTTTAGCACCTGAATTAAAAACAGCTTCGTGAACATTTACCCCATACATGCCTTCACCCCCAAAATCAGGTAAAAGGGCAGGATGAATGTTTAAAATCGGAACAGATGCATCTCTAATAAATTTAGGACTCAGTTTCTTTAAAAAACCTGCCAATGCTACCAATTGGATTCCTTTTTGTTGAATCATCAACAAGACCTCCTCTTCGAATTGGTGTTGCAGATGATAAGGAATATAGAAACATGGCAGATTCAGTCTATTACAAACTTCAGCTACTGGTGCATTCTTTTTTGTTATGATTACGACACTGACTCTAACCGGCAATTGATTAGCATGGAAATAATTAGCCATAGCCTCCAGATTTGATCCGCGGCTCATACCACTGGTAAGAACTGCAATATTAAACATTATTGTTCAAAGGCTTAATATGTAGTTCTTTCCATTGTATATCACTGACTTCGCTGGGAGCTCCACACATCAAATCTGTAGCTTTCAGAGTTTTGGGGAATGCAATAACATCCCTGATGGAATCTGCCTGGGTCAGCAACATCACAAGCCTGTCGATTCCTGGTGCTATACCTCCATGTGGAGGAGTTCCATATTTCAAAGCTTCCAAAAAGAAGCCAAATTTTGCTTTCAACTCCTCTTCATTTAAGCCCAGTATATCAAAGATTTTTTTCTGTAGGTCATATCTATGACATCTTATACTTCCCGATGACAGTTCCATTCCATTACATACGAGGTCATATAATTGTCCGAGTATTTCTCCGGTTTTTTGTGGATCATCCAGCCATTCCACATGTTCATTTTTTGGTAGTGTAAACATATGATGCGCAGGTTCCCAGGTGCCATTTTCTTCGTTTCTCTGAAAGAGAGGAAAATCGGTTATCCAAGCAAATGCGTATTTATCTTGCGGGATAAGTTTTAAAAGATTCCCCAGATGATTGCGAACAGCAGCCAAAACTTTGCATGTCATTTCAGAGCTATCTGCTGCAATAATAATCAAATCCTTTTCTCCGGCTTTAGTAACTTGGATTAACTCTACTTTTTCTTTTTCTGAAAAGAACTTGCCAGCACTATTATCTGGTTCTGCCTGCAAAACCTTCCAAAACGCCAATCCTTTCCCACCGTTATGACGTGCAATTTCTACCATCTCATCTTGTTGTTTACGAGATAATGCTGAGCCTTCCGGAACAACCAGACATCGAATGGCTCCATTTGCATTTATAACATTACTGAACACCTGAAAAGAACTCTGGTCAAAAACCTGAGTAACATCTTTTAGTTCTAAACCAAACCTCAAATCTGGTTTGTCACACCCGAACCTGTTCATCGCTTCCTGATACGTCAATCTGGTAAAAGGTATCTGAAGTTTAAGGTTTAATACTCTCTCAAAAACGTATTCAAGCAGACCTTCCAAGAGTTCGAATATCATATCTTGAGTGGCAAAGCTCATTTCTATGTCAAGTTGAGTAAACTCAGGTTGGCGGTCTGCCCTCAAATCTTCATCACGAAAACATCTGGCAATCTGAAAGTATCTGTCAAATCCTCCAATCATCAGCAGTTGCTTAAACATCTGGGGTGATTGCGGTAAGGCAAAGAACTTGCCGGGATGTATGCGGCTGGGAACAAGGTAATCCCTGGCACCTTCAGGTGTGCTTTTCATCAATACCGGTGTTTCTATTTCATAGAATCCTTGCTTGACCATGTATTCTCTGATAGCCAGAATAATTTCATGTCTCTTGAGTATAATCTGCTGCAGCTTTTCCCGGCGCAGATCAAGATAACGATAGGTCAATCTGAGATCTTCATCAGCCATTGCTGCTTCTGATGTCTGGATGGGTAATGGAGCAGAATCATTCAAGACAAAAAGATCATCTGCTTTAACTTCGATAGATCCTGTTTGCATTTGCATATTTATATTCTGACCTGTTCTTGCCTGAACTGTTCCCTTAATCGCTACTACATACTCATTTCTTACCTTTTCTGCTTTAGTAAAAGCGAGGGTATTGTCGGGATGGATGATTACCTGAACAACCCCTTTGACATCCCTGATATCCAAAAATATCAAGCCGCCCAAATCGCGTCTGCGATGGACCCAACCCATTATAGTAACCTGTTTAGCGAGTTCATTGAGGGAAAGCTCGCCGCAATGGTGGGTTCTTTTTAGGTTTTGAAACAGATCAAGCATGTGAAACCTCTTTTATGATAATGAATTGCCAAATCAGCGTAAAAGGGATTTTAGACAAGCATTTTCTTGACAGAATTGAATTTGGTAATAATGAATTTAAACTGAATTATTTGTTGTGGGCTTGAATCCAGTCGTTTACTCTGGTATCAATGGCTGCTATTTGTGTTTCAGAAAGCTCTGCTCTTTTGATCTCCATCGCCTTGGTGTATTCATCAAGTTTTTCCGTCGGGGCTAATGTGGCAGCTAATTTCAGCCAATAATATGACTCCTGGACATCGACTTTTACTCCAGAACCTTCATAATAGCAAAATCCAAGATTTTCCATAGCTTCAACATAACCTTGGTTAGCAGCCAGCTTAAACCATTTTACGCCTTCTTCATAGTTGACTTTAACATTTTCTCCGGCGTAATGCATAATACCCAAGTTAAACTGAGCTTCAGGATTCTTTTTTTCGGCTGCTGCTTTGAACAGCTTCAAAGCTTCAGGACCGTTTGGTTCAGTGCCTTCCCCATTGCGATAACACTTAGCCAGAGAAACTTGCGCTTCAGTGTAACCCTGATCTGCAGCCAGCTTGAACAATCGGAAAGCTTCAGAATAATTCTGCGGCATATCTATGCCAGTATAGTAGCTAAGACCAAGCTGATATTGTGTCTGTGCTTCATCAGTATTTTTGGATACTTGAGCTGTATCAGTAACGGCAGTCAATGCACATACCACTGAAATCAAAAGGATAATAAATATAAAGTTACGCATAATTCCCCCAGGATATTGTTTTTCTTCTTATATAAAATATCTTTTCATTTCTGTATATTATTATTTAATTCTACAAGGTAATATATGTCAAGCACAAAATCTCACCTGATAATGCCATGACATGTTTCTCAAATCTTCCTGAGGGTTTACAGAGACTTTTCAGAGAGTAAGTCTCCGAAAATCCCCTGTACAGACTATAACAGAATTGAAAAGGCTTTATGAAGAATCATCAAACTACATAAAGTGCCTAATCATTATTGCATACACCAGAAAGCTATCCAATCCTTTTTCAGTTGACATTAAACCTGAGTTTTAAATACGTCTTTTAGTATTGGAAAAACAATAATATACTCTGGAGGAAAAATGAGTGACCAGTTGAAATACGGTAATGTAAGCTCCCAGCAAGCCATCGAAATGGAAGAGCGTTATGGGGCACATAATTATCATCCCCTGCCGGTTGTTTTGGCTAAGGGAGAAGGTGTGTATCTTTGGGACCCTGAAGGAAATAAGTACTTTGATTTCCTTAGCGCTTATTCTGCTGTAAACCAGGGACACTGTCATCCCAAAATCATCAAGGCTTTGACAGATCAAGCCCAAACTCTTTGTTTAACTTCTCGTGCATTTTACAATAACAAATTGGGCAGCTATGAAAAATACATTACCGAGTACTTTGGCTATGATATGCTACTGCCTATGAACAGCGGTGCTGAAGCAGTTGAGACAGCCCTGAAACTTGCTCGTAAGTGGGGATACAAAGTCAAAGGGATAGCTCCTGACAGTGCTATACTCGTCTTTTGTGAAGGCAATTTCCATGGCAGGACAATTGCAGTAGTATCTGCATCAACTGACCCTGATTGTTACGATGGATTCGGACCCTTTGTTCCCGGAATAGCCAAGATTCCATATAACGATGCTGCTGCACTATCCGAATTTCTGGAACAACATGGTAAAAATGTTGCAGGTTTTATCGTTGAACCGATTCAGGGCGAAGCCGGAGTTCATGTTCCCGATGAAGGCTACCTTAAAGCCTGTTATGATTTATGTAAGAAGCATAATGTTCTTTTTATCGCTGATGAAGTCCAAACAGGATTGGCTAGGACCGGCAAACTTCTCGCCTGCGACTATGAAAATATCCGACCTGATGTTCTGGTCTTGGGTAAAGCATTATCCGGGGGCGTTTTGCCGATATCAGCTGTCCTGGCTGATAAGGACATCATGCTGACTATCAAACCAGGTCAACATGGTTCTACTTTCGGTGGATTCCCTCTGGCTTGCAGTGTTGCAATAGCTGCACTGGAAGTATTGAAAGAAGAAAATTTGGCGGAAAAAGCCTTTACTCTTGGCGAGTATTTCCGTAATGAACTCAGAAAAATCAGTCACCCAATGCTTAAATTAGTCCGTGGCAAAGGATTACTTAATGCCATAGTAGTAGAGCCCAAAGATGGAGTGGAAGCCTGGGATGTATGCCTGTTATTAAAAGAAAAGGGACTCTTGTGTAAACCTACACACAGGCATATAATCCGTCTGGCACCACCCCTGGTCATAACCAAAGAACAACTCGATGAATGCGTCGGCATCATCAAATCAGTCTTTGATCAGTTATAATTACAAAATCATGTGCTGCCATGGATGCCATCACTATTTCCCAATCTATGGCAGCTTTTTTAGCATAGGTGTATGAAAGCTGATTTTAAGTGCGGTTATGTAATAATCACAGGAAAACCTAACGTCGGTAAATCTACCTTACTCAATACCTTACTGGGTGAGAAACTCTCGATTGTTTCAAGCAAACCACAGACAACACGCTTGGCAATCAAAGGGTTTTACAATGATGCCGACAGCCAGATAATTTTCCTGGATACTCCAGGATTTCTAAAGCCCCGTTATGAAATGCATAAGCTCATGCTAAAACAAATCACAGATACATTAAAAGATGCAGATGTCGTGTTGTTCATAATTGACTTTCATGATTTCCCAACAGCTTATGATAATGAGCTGATATCTCTTTTGAAGAACGTAAAAAGGCCAATAATTGCTGCAGTAAATAAAACAGACCTTAAGGGTATGATGTCAGAAGCAGAAATCCTGCAATACTTAGAAAATGATTTTGACAGGGTCATCTTTATATCTGCCAGCAACAAGATAAATACTGATGCCATCATCCCATTGCTTAAGTCTTACATGCCATACAATCCTCCTTTTTATGACCCGGAGCAACTCTCTGACCTACCCATGAGATTCTTTGCTCAGGAAATCATCAGAGAAGGTATTTTTAAGCAATTTAAGGAAGAGATACCTTATGCCACAGCAGTCATAATTGATCGTTATGAAGAATTGCAGGATAAAATTGTCATCCATGCTACTATCTGGATAGAAAGAAGCAGTCAGAAACCCATTATAATTGGTTCCAAAGGTACCGGACTAAGCAAAATCAGAGTCTATGCTGAAACAGAATGTAGCAATTTTAAC
>DAHVPA010000116.1 GCA_027318525.1 Candidatus Cloacimonadota bacterium
TAGATCAAATGTATATCAAAAGTATTCTATAATACATTTGATATACTTTAAATCTGCTTTTGTTCTGCTTTTGTTCTACTGCGGTATAAGAGGAGGGATGGGTGGGAAAGGTGAAACAAAAGGTTCAGGCTGGTAAAATTGCTGAGTTAAAAAAAGGATTGACAATTTTGCATTGCCGGGATGGAGATAGTTTGAAGTATTTTTAACATTGGATAAGATAGCTTTCTCAGCCACAGATAAAGACACAGGGGAAGAATGAAGGAACGGATTACAAACGTCAACGGCAGGGAGTTTGGGGGAGGACGGTTCGTCTTAATTTGGGCGCACAAAGCGCTCAGGATAGAGGACAACGCCGTTTTGTCTTTTGCCTGCAGTCTGGCGAATGAGCTGAAGGTTCCGCTGCTTTACCCGATGCCGATTTACACCATTATGCCCTTTTCCCAGTTCAGGCACCATGAATTCATCATGCAAGGCATCAGCGAAATGATTCCCGGACTGCAGAAACTCAATGTGGAAATCGTCATCTGTTTCGGAGATTTGATAGATACCTTTCTCAGCCTTGCTTCCGAAGCTGCCGCCGTTGTCACGATGGAAACCTATCTTAAGTTTCATCACAAATGGCGAACCGATATCCCAGCCCTCATCAAATGCCCCTTTATCTCAGTAGAAAGCAGGCTGCTCTTTCCTCCTTCTGTGCTCACTGATAAAGCTGCCTATAATGCTGCTTCCCTGCGCCGCAAAATCCATGCCAGAGTAACCCCGGAAGACTTTGAACCGGTGCCTGTCGTGCCTGTTCAACACGAAGCTGACGCCAATCTAAACAAGCTGATAAACTCGCTGCTGCCGGAAAATTCCAGAATTACCATGCAGGAAGCAATGGCACATTACGAACAAGTTTTCCTGGATGCTCAGCAAATGGATAACATCAACACACACGTGGGACCTTCCGACTTCTTCAAAGGGGGAAGCAAAGAGGCGCGGGCTTATCTGAAGTTCTTTCTGGAAAATTCGCTGGAGGAGTTTCACGCCAAGCGCAACGACCCCGGCATCGACCACCAGACAAAGCTCAGCCCCTACATCAACTATGGCATGATTTCCGTGCAGGAAGTGGTGCGGGAAGTGGTGCGGGCTTTGCGGATATCGATGTGGGATTTTCTCGGACTGGTGAAGGATTTCAAACCAGGGACACATCCGGACGCAAGAGTGAACGGAGCTTTGACCCTGTTTGAGGAGATGATTGTGCGGCGCGAACTGGCTTTTAACTATGTGTATTACACCCCCGACTATGACCAGTATTCCGCTCTGCCTGCCTGGGCAAGAACGACTTTGCGGGAACATGTCACAGACACCAGAAAACAGCTTTACACACCTGATGCCCTGGAACAGGCAGACACCTCCGACCCCTATTGGAATGCGGCACAAAAGGAACTGGTCATCACTGGCAAAATGCATGGTTATATGCGCATGTATTGGGGTAAAAAAATCCTGCAGTGGTGTGCAGAACCGGAAGACGCCTTTCAAATAGCCATCCACTTGAATGATAAATATTCCCTGGACGACAGAGACCCCAATGGCTATGCCGGAGTGGGCTGGTGCTTTGGTCTGCATGATAGAGCCTGGCCGCCCTTCCCCATCTTTGGAACGGTCCGGACCATGTCTGAAACAGGATTGTCACGTAAATTTGATATGAACAGCTACCTGAAACGAATCGCTAATCTGTAATAACCGGGAGGATTGGATGCGGCTGCGTCGAATCGTTGTCATCTGTCTGGCAATGTTGCTGGTCTGCCTGGGAGCTTTTTCCCAAAGCAAACCCGCCGCCAAAAGAATCATCAGAGTAGGCGGAGACCTCAATTTCCCGCCTTATGAATTTCTCGATATGGATGGCAACCCCAGCGGCTATAATGTCGAACTCACCCAAGCCATCGCGGAAGTGATGGGCTTTGAGGTCAGGTATCGCTTTGGTAAATGGTCCAAGGTCATGGAGTGGTTGGAAAAAGGCGAAATCGACGTCATCCAGGGCATGTCCTATTCAGAGGAACGTTCGAGCCGTTATGCCTTTTCCCTGCCGCATTCGGAGACCTGGCGCTGCTTCTTTGTGCGTAAGGCATCCCGCATAAAAAATGTCAAGGAACTGGCAAATTCGGGAGTTGTCCTGCAGGAAGGCGATATCGCCCTGGAACATCTGAAAGACCTTAATTTCAAGAACACCCGTTTCCTTGCACCCACTCAGGAAGATGCACTGCTTCTGCTTTCACAGGGTAAGTTTAATTCCGCCATTGTTACCTTCCGACATGGGATGTATCTTATCCAGCACAAGAAACTGCGCAATATCACACCAATCGGCACCCCCTTCTCACCCCGCTTTTACTGCTATGCAGTGCGCAAATCCAATGCCACCCTGCTCAATGAATTCAATACCGGACTCAGCACCTTGCGTGAAAACGGTCGCTATAACGAAATCCAGCAGAAATGGCTGGGTGGGGATAACCTGGAAAACATCTCGCAAAAGCTCTTCCTGCGGAAGGTGCTGTATGTGGTCATACCGCTGCTGATCATCTTTTTGGCTGCTTTAGGCTGGGTAATATTGCTGCGTCGCCAAATCAGCCGTAAATCCAAAGACCTCCAACGCGAACTGGATGGCAGACTCAAGTTTGAAAGCGAACTGAACCGCGAATACAAGATGTTTGTCAATGGTCCCGTCATCGTCTATAAACTTGCCGGCAATCCGGATGAAGTATCCTATATTTCAGAAAATATAGACCAATTCGGCTATGACCCCAAAGACCTGATTCTACATAAAAAGAAGTTTTCCGAGCTGATCTTTTCAGAAGACCGGCAAAAGGTGCTGGACGCCTTTCTGGACGACCTGGAAGAAGGCAGGGAATTCAGCTCTAAACAATACAGGATTATCACTGCCAACGGACAAATCTGCTGGGTGTTTGACTATTCGCTGATTGTGCACGAAGCAGACAACTCCCCCTGGTTCTATGGCTACATGCTCGACATCACCGCGCAGAAGACTTTGGAAGCAGAACTTCTGGAAGCCAAGGAAAAAGCAGAAACCGCCAACGTCGCCAAAGGACACTTCCTCTCCAATATCAGCCATGAGATACGCACTCCGCTCAACGGCATCCTCGGATTTATCCAGGTCTTGCAGAATACGCAGTTCACACCCGAACAAAAGGAATACATGGACCTCATCACATCCGCCGGCAAGACCCTGATGAAAATAGTGAATGACATCCTGGACTTTTCAAAGATGGAATCCGGCACGCTAGACCTGGTGGTGACAGACTTTAACCCCCGCTTCCTGATCGAAGACATCGTCAAGACCTTCTCATCAGGGACGCTCAATCCAAATGTGGATTTACGGATGCGCGTAAGTGACAGGATTCCCACCATTCTTTACGGGGATATGATGCGGCTGCGGCAAATTCTGATAAACCTGGTGCAGAACGGACTCAAATTCACCGAGACAGGCTATGTGGAAATCACCGCCGATGTTTACAACCAGAATGAGGACGATATCCGCCTGCTATTTTCCATCAAGGATACGGGCATCGGCATAGACCCCATGAAACAGCGCGACATCTTTGACAACTTCATGCAAGCCGACCCCAACCTTACCCGCAAATACGGTGGCACAGGGCTTGGGCTTTCCATCGTGAAGAAGCTCGTCTCGCTGATGGGTGGATTCATCTGGGTGGAAAGCGAGCCAAACAAAGGCAGCAGCTTCTTCATCATCCTCGGCTTTAAGACAAGAGCGCTGGACAGACCGATGTTTGAAAACAAGCTGGAAGAAGCTCCAGTCGATCAGGAACCTCTGCCCAAGCTGAACATTTTACTGGTGGAAGATGAGCCCATCAACCAGTTGGTCACACGCAAACAACTGGAGCGCTGGAATCTGGACGTAAGCCTTGCCGTCACCGGTAAGGAAGCTCTGGATATGATGCTTAACAAGGAATTTGACTGCATCCTGATGGACGTTCAGATGCCGGAGATGGACGGTATGACGGCTACCCAACTGATTCGCGAACGCGAAAAGGATACCGACAAACACGTGCCTATTATTGCCTTTACCGCATCCGCCATGTCCGGTGACAGGGAGCGATTCCTGGCTTCCGGCATGGACGAATATATCGCCAAACCCATCGACATTGACCAGTTATACATGCTGCTCAAAAAAGTGAAGCCAGTCCGCTCCTGATGACCTTGCGCTCCAAATTCGTCCTGATTCTGACTGCGCTTGTCTTGGTGGCAAGCCTGGCTGCCAAAGTGCCCAGACGAATCAAAGCAGGCGCTAACACCAATTTTCCGCCTTATGAATTTGTCGATGAAAAAGGCAGGATAAACGGCCTCAGTGTGGACATTCTGCGTGAGCTTGAGAAGCAATCCCGTCTGCGATTCAGCTTTGAAAAAGACGATTGTTACACCATCCGAAGCAAGTTTGAGGCTGAAGAAGTGCTGATGCTTTCCAATATGATCAGGACGCCGGCCTTGGAAAAGCAATTTCTCTTTTCGCACCCTTACACTACTGTTTACTATTCCATCTTCACGCGCAGCAATGCTCCCCAATATGCTTCCTGGCAGGATTTGAACGGTAAGACCATCCTGCTGGAAAGCGGTTCTTCTCTGGCTGATGTAATCCGGCAGAAAACTGATAATGTGAGGATATTTCACACAGCCGGTTCGGCGGAATCTTTGGAAAGGCTTGCCAACGGCACTGCTGATGCTGTGGTTTTACCCAAAGTGCAGGGCTTTTATCTGATTTCCAAGCTCAATCTGGATAATCTTTCCGAGTCCTGCGTCCTGGGTGACCCCATCTCCTTTTGCTTCACCCTGCCTTTGGGTTATGGCGAGCTTTTACAGATGCTGAACCGTGAGCTATATAAACTCGATCAATCCAACAAACTGCGCAGCATCCAAAACAAGTGGTTTGGCATCTATAACAGCGATGTAACCTCGCTGGAGGCGCACAACCGTCAATACCGCATCCTGTTGTTTGCCATGCTGCTGAGTCTCGGCATCATTGCCCTCTTCCTTTTCTTCTCTTACAAGCGCTTGCGCCAGCAGAGACGTTACCTCGAACTGCAGGTGGCGGAACGCAACAATTATGAGCGTGAGTATTACCAGCGTCACCAGCTCTTCATCAGCGGACCGATTGTGTTTCTGAAGTGGAACGATGCGCGCCGCGATATGTTTGAATCCATTTCCGACAATTTCTCCATGTTTGGCTATGACCCGCGTGACCTGATTTCCGGTCGCTTGAAATTCAATTCCGTTATTCACCCGGATGACCTGGAACGTGTCCTTCAGGAACGCCAGCAAAACCTTGCCAAAAGCGAATTCAGCTTCTTTCAGATTTACCGGATTATCTGTCCGCCCCTGCCGGGACATGACCCCGGTTTTGAAGTCGTCAATACCTGGCATTACCGCAATCCCGTCCTTGCCAACAACAATCTTGCCCATATCCGCTGGGTCTTTGACTACACGGTTGCCCTGCCCATGGAAAGCTCTTCCACCTATCAATACTATGGCTACATCCTGGAAATCTCTGCCCAGAAACGTATTGAAAGTGAGCTGCTCAAACAGCATCAGGCAGCACAAGTCGCCATCAATACCAAGGATATCTTCCTGACCGGTATTTCCATTGAGATAAATTCTCCGCTCAATGCCCTGATAGGTCTTTCCAGAAGGCTTAGCGACCTTAATCTGGACGAGGACCAGAAAGCTGCCATGCAGATTATCTCCAATTCCGCCATGCACCTGAAGCAAATCCTGCAGCAGATTCATGATTTCCTCGCCATCCTCAAGGGCAGCATCGGTTCCGTGCCCCAATGGTACGTCCTCAAACGTCTGGTAGAGCCAATCATCGCCGAATTCCAAATCAAGATTGCCAGCAAAAGACTCGCCTTTGAACACAACGAATT
>DAHVPA010000117.1 GCA_027318525.1 Candidatus Cloacimonadota bacterium
AAACCGATAGTGTTTGTCGGACCCTATGAACATCATTCCAATGAAGTAATGTGGCGCCAGACCCTATGTGATATTGTGGAAATTCCCTTGGGCGAGAATGACGAGTTGGACCTTGTCAAACTGGAAGAAACAGTTTCCCGTCCAGAATATAATCATCGTCCCAAGATTGGTTCCTTTTCAGCAGCTTCCAATGTCAGCGGACTCCTGACCGATGTTTATTCAGTTGCCCGCATTCTGCATAGGCACAGAGCTTTGGCTTGTTTTGACTTTGCTGCTTGCGCGCCTTATATCAAAATCGACATGAACCGCGATGCCGAAAGCTATTTCGATGCAATTTTCTTATCTCCGCACAAGTTTCTCGGTGGTCCGGGGACAAGCGGGATTTTAATCTTCAATGCTGACATCTATAATTCCACCCTGCCCCCGACTGTCAGTGCCGGCGGGACAGTTGATTATGTCTCTCCCAACCGCGAAGACTTTATCACAGATATCGAGACCAGGGAAAAAGCGGGAACTCCGGGAATTCTACAAGCAATCAAAGTAGCTTTGGCATTTCAAATCAAGCTAAAAGCCGGTTACGACACGATTGAAAGAATTGAGCATTATTATTACCAAAAGTTCATGGACGCCTTTGCCCAAGAAAACCGTATCTCTTTTTACGGTCCTGTTGATGCTGACAAGCTGCCCATTATCCCCTTCAATATTGCCTGCCGGGATAAAATCCTGCATCCAAAATTTGTGACTCGTCTGCTCAGTGACCTATTTGGTATTCAGACGAGAGCAGGATGTTCTTGTGCAGGACCTTATGGGCATCATCTGATGAAAATTGAGCAACAGATTTCTGATTACTACCGCTGCGCCATTACCAACCTCAGATATTCCGGAATCAAACCCGGATGGGTTCGCCTGAATCTGCACTATGCGCTGGATGAAGCGGAGGTTGATTATCTGATTGCAGCGGTTAAGTTTGTGATAGAATATGGTTACAGATTTTTACCGCAGTATATCTTTAATCTTAATTCCGGCGAATGGCTGCATAAGGATGATAATGGCATATCTCCGATAAATCTTGACTGGGACGAAATATTTGGCAAAGATAAGGTTATGGATGAGCAGCCTCAAAATGCTCCGATGCTTTATCAGCAGGCTTTGGATGAGGCTTTGCAGCTGGCTCTGTCTTTACCTGAAGAGGTCCGGTTTGTTTCTTTTGATAAGGACTTGGACAGGCTTGCTTATTTCCATTTTTGTGAGGTAAGGGGCTACCAGCCTTTGCATCTATAATCCATTCTTGGCACTTATCCGCTATCAAATAGCAGAACATTTCAATCAACCATAATCGGTTGGGAACGTTTGAAGGGAGTCTGCAGAGACTAATTCTCACCAAACTCTCTGCAAACCCTCTGAAGCTAAAGAGGGACCAGGATAGTTCAGCTAATTAAGCAGCAGTTTGCGGATGCGTTTGGTGGTGATAACCAGCAATAGGGTAAATCCCACCATGAGTGTGGATAAAGCATTAATGGTAGTAATGGTTCCTCTCCGGATGGCACCTTCCACATATATCGGTAAAGTATCAAACCCTCTTCCGGAAGTGAAGAAGGTGATGATAAAATCATCTATGGAAAGAGTAAAAGCCAGCAAGGCAGCAGCTACTATTCCCGGCACCATGAGGGGAAACTTAACCTTCCAGAAAATCAGCCAGGGCTTGGCACCCAAATCCATGGCAGCTTCCACCAAGGAATAATCAAATCCCTCCAGCCTGCTTTGAATTACTATAACTGTGTAGGACAGGCAGAAGGTAACATGAGCAATAAATACAGTAAGCATACCGGTGCCCACGCGCAGGAAATTAAAAAGCAATGCCAGCGACACACCCATTAAAATATCAGGCATGATGAGCGGAACATAAACCAAAGCTCTCAAGACCTTTCTGCCTTTGAAACGCTTGTTTTCCAGTCCCAGAGCTGCCAAAACCCCCAGAATTGTGGAAACCAAGGTAGATGTTAGCGCAATCATGACAGTATGCTGAAATGCCAGTTTTATCTGCTCATTCTGAAACAGTAAAAGGTAGTATTTAAGCGTAAAGCCTTTCCAACCCGCCACAATCTTGCTGTTGTTGAAACTGAAGATTATAAGAATCAGAATCGGGATATACAAAAAGATCATGACCAAAGTGAAAGCAGAAAGATTCAATCTTCTGTATAGGCTACCTGGCTTCATCCATCCTCCTGAACTTTCTTTTCTGATAGATGGAAAAACCTGTAAGCAGAATCACGGCAATGATGATTAGCATAATGAGTGACAGAGCAGAAGCGACAGGCCAGTTGCGCGGGATGTTCTTTATCTTATACGTAATTATCTGACCTATGTAAAGCGAATTCTGATTTCCCATCAGTTGTGGAATAATGTAAGCTCCCAGAGCAGGTATAAAAACAAGGATTGAACCGGCAAAGATACCTTCCCGGGAAAGTGGAAGAGTTACCTTGAAAAAAGCTTTCCGTTCGCTGGCTCCCAAATCCATTGCTGCGTCCAGCAGTGTAAAATCAAGCTTTTCGATAACGCTGTAAAGCGGCAAAATCATATATGGCAAATAAACATAGACCATGACTATGATAACAGCCCAATCAGTCCGGATGATTTCCAGGGGCTGGTTGATTAGTCCCATTGATAATAATGCTTCATTCAGCATCCCATTGGTCGAGAGAAAGATACGCCAGGAAAATATCCGGATGATAAAATTGGTCCAGAAGGGAATTATGATCAGGACCAGGAGGATATTCTTCCACTTTTCGCTGCTTCGGGCAATCAGATATGCTACCGGGTAGCCAAGGATGATACAAAACAAAGTAGTTATCAGAGCCAGTCTGAAAGATAAAAAAAACGGTTTGAAGTATGCACCGCTGAGGATTTCGCGATATGCACCAAGAGTAAAGAGGAATTTGACTTCATAGATATCGGAAACCAATAGACTGTAAATAATTACAATCAGATAGGGAACAGCAAAAAAGGCAGTCAGCCAAATCAGGGAAGGCATGGATAGAAACCAGCTCTGCAGGTTTCTTTTTTTGACCTGCCGGATTTCGAGCTGGCTAAAGGTATTGCGGTGTCTGGAATTGTTCATTCGGAGCGTGGGATTCTTTTACCGCCGCGTGACATCTGGATGGGGCGCTCAAAGACATTGATTTCTCCCACATCCAATCCGGCTGGAGTTACTTCATCGATTAACCAGGAATCTGTATCATGCCAAAACAACCAGACAGGTTCTTCCCAGTCCAGGGCTGCCTCATCAAAATAGACCCTTTTATGCTGATCAAAGACTCTGAATTTTAGGTTGCCAACCTTGACAATATATTGGGTGTGCGTGCCAAGATAGAGTATATCTTCAATTACCCCCTTGATGACATTGATGTCATCAAGTTCAGTGGGTTTGGTTCTGGAGACGGCGATTTTTTCAGGACGCAGGGATACTGTAAGTTTTTGCCCGACTTCCGGCTTGATGTTAAAGGTGCTGTCAATCTCAAAGCTGTCCTGTCCCCCAGCCTGGCATTTCAAATCCACATAATCTTCCTCAATGGAAGTAACTTCCGCCGGGATTAGATTTGTATCCCCGATAAAATAAGCGCTAAAGATGCTTGCCGGTCTTTCATAAATATCATCCGGAGGACCTGATTGGATAATATTACCCTGGTTCATGACAGCCACCCTGTCACTGATGCTCATAGCTTCACTCTGGTCATGTGTCACATAAATAAACGTGATGCCGACTGCATCGTGGATATTCATGAGTTCAATCAGCATATGTTGGCGGAGTTTCAGGTCCAGTGCGGCAAGGGGTTCATCCAGGAGCAGGACTTTAGGCTTGTTTATCAGTGCTCTGGCAATTGCCACCCTTTGTTTCTGACCACCGCTGATTGTATTAGGATACTTGGCAGCCTGGTCTTCCATTTTTACCAATTGCAACATTTCACGGACTCTGGCATCAATTTCAGGATTGGGGAGTTTCCTTATCCTTAGGGCAAAAGCCACGTTTTCATATACTGTCATGTGGGGAAAAAGGGAATAGTTTTGAAAGATTGTATTGACTTGTCTTTTATAGGGAGGAAGCTGAGTTATATCTTGATTTCCCAGCAGAATTCTGCCTGTCAGGGGAGTCTCAAATCCGGCTATCATTCTAAGTAAAGTTGTTTTCCCACAACCACTGGGACCAAGGAAAGAATACAGCTCACCGGGTTTGATTGTTAGTGAGACATCATTGACGGCGACAAATCCGTCAAAACTCTTGGTCAGGTGTTCAATCCGAATCTCTTCCAAAGCTCTTCGCATCCCCCATCATCATGTTTAACTGCATATCCCAAAGGTTGATACAGTTTTGCGCTTATTATATGTCAGGGATGATAATGTAAAGCATTTTTTTAAGTCGGGGGAGGAGTTTTCATCCATATAAAATAACAGTGGAGAACATCGGGCGATGTCTCCACTGCTCGGAGGGCATTCTATGTAGGGTCTGTAGGCTGATTACATAAATAGGTATTTCAGATATTCTGTCAAGAATTTTTTTTATTCACTTTCAGATTGTTTTTCTATGAAGCTGTCAGCTTGTTCTATAAAAAAGCTTTGACATATTATCTGCTTTACTATTTCTTGCCAATATCTTCAATGATTTACAGGATTGACTAAAGTAAATCAGTCAAACCGTTCGATGGGAGAGAACATGATACATGCCAAACGTCAGAAAAGGTCAATTGTCGTCGATAAACGTAAAGAAATACTTGCTGCTGCAATTGAAGTATTTGCTCGCAAAGGTTACAACAAAGCCAATATCGTGGAAGTTGCTGCGAGAGCAGGGGTAGCAACAGGGACGGTTTATCTTTACTTCAAGAATAAAGACGACCTTCTGCTGCAATCAATGAAAACGATGATGGACACAAACTTTGAAGACATCAAGAAAAAACTCATAAAAGAAAAAAAGGCAATCGACAAGCTGTTCATGTTTTTTTATCATCACATCGACGTTTTTACCACCAGACCAAGCATGGCGCGTTTTCTAATGGTTGAATTGCGCCAAAGCGAAGAATTTTACAAGCGTTACCCTACATACAATCCTTTTCACGATTATCAGGAATTTGTTGAGGAGCTTGTTAAGAAAGCAATCAAAGAAGGCACCACCCTGCCTTATAATCCATCCACAGTATCTTATCTGATTTTGGGAGCGATGGATTCTGTCGTAACCCATTGGCTTATCCATCCTGAAAGCGTGGACCTGATAGCAGTAACCGGTGAAATCAGGAAAATCCTCCATAATGGTATGAAAAAGGAACAATGAAATGCTTCAAATGTTAGCTCCCTGCGGGATAGATTGTGTTCAATGCGATGCTTATATTGCAACTCAGACACAGGATATAGCGCTCAAACAAAAACTGGCAGATGCTTATAAAACCAACTTTGGCAAGGAAATCGCTCTGGATGACCTGGATTGTGATGGTTGCCCTGCAGAGGGCAGGCACATTGGTTTCTGTGCTCAATGCTCAATCCGGGCTTGTGCTTTTGAAAAAGGCTTTGCCACCTGCGCTGAATGCGCTCAGTTTCCGTGTGAAAAGGGCAGCTTTATCTGGACTGATAATTCCAAATCCAAAGCAACACTGGAAGCTCTTAGAACTCACCAATAGCTTTTTCCACACTCCAAGGTCATCATCTCATTACACTAATCAACCATACTGCTGACCTTATCCCACCCTTGAAGCTACTTGGAGTCCACCCGGGATCCTCCTGGGGTGAGCCCAGGTGGATGCCAGGAGGATTCCAGGTTGGTTCAATGGGAGCGCAATTTCTGTTCAAAACTGTGTAAAACCAATGATAGAATATTCCTCAGATTATACTTGACTTTGAGAGGAGTTCCCCACTTTGTGCAACCAAAAAATAATTTC
>DAHVPA010000118.1 GCA_027318525.1 Candidatus Cloacimonadota bacterium
CGAAGAAGTTATAATCGGACATCGGATCGGCGATGTAGTAATCTTTCAATCTGCCGTCCAGCCATTCACCGCCGCCATTCACGTAGAAGGTGAGCCGTTCGCGCAGGTCTTCGCTGCCGAGGGGCCACAAAGGTCCGCCAAAGGCAAACTTGAAGACGTCGGAATTGCGTCCGGAGGTGATCACGTGGTCGGTGTTGTATTCCACTTTGCCGGAATAGAAGGAATCGCCGTCCTTGGTGACGATGTTGATCACGCCGGACTGGGCGTTTCCGTATTCAGCGGGGAATCCGCCGGTCATGACCTTCATGTCGCTGATGGCGTCAGTATCGACCTGCAAAGCATTACCGCCATCCACAGGGTCAGACACAGACATATTGTCTATCGTGTAGTTAACCTCGTTGGCACGACCTCCACGCACATGCAGCTCACCGCCCACCATGCTGGCTCCGGCTTGCAAGGCAACAATGTCTTCCACACTGCCGATTGCCATGCTGCCCAGATTTTCCGTGTTGACATCACGCACAGAGCTGGTGTTGTCTTTGACAATAGCGTCTTTCTGGGCAACCACTCTAATGGGTTTGATCGTATAGCTTGATCTTGCCAGACGGGCATTTTGAGTCGTGGTTTGGTCAACATTTATTCTGACGTTGGACACTTCCAGAGCAGAGTAACTCAACAGCACAAACTTAACTGTATATTCTCCGGGGGGAATATTGATGATAATGTAAGTGCCGTTTTCTTTGGACATAATACCGGTAATGCGTTTTCCATTCTGAAAAACCATTACGTTCACGTAAGAAATCGGCTTGCCTGATTCGTCCGTGACCCTGCCTGCGAGTTTACCGGTCGTGCCGGCAAACAGCCAGGTGGTTCCAACTATTACTATCAACAGGATCAATGCCAGCTTTCGCATTGAAGACCTCCCTTACTCTCTGAGTATGAGCTTATTATTTCAATTTTAATACATTAAACCTTACCGGATTATCCTTTCTCTAAAAAAAGGACACCTTTTGTAAGCGTTTCTTGAATCATGAAAAATCGTCAAGCAGTTTTTTTTCATCCTCCGATTTACGTTTTGAACTGCTGATAATTTAATGCATAGCCGCTAATCTGACAAAATATTTTGTTGTTTTATCTGTATTTATATCAAAAATATTTGTCTTTATAAATTGATGTCCCATATCTTCAAAACTCATTCAATAAATCAAATCAAACCAACTGAGCATTTATCCCTTATCCTCCCTGTTACTCATCCTGTTGTCAACTTGGGATCCTCCTGGGGTCCTCCTGGGGTGAGCCCAGGTTGATGCCAGGTGGATTCCTGGTTGATGCTGAAGTGGATTTAAGGAGGAAGATAGAAATAATCAGCAAAAATGATTGACCAAAAAGCCGCCGAGTTTTTTATGAATAAAAAAAGAATTTTGGAGGATTTATGAAAAAGCCTGTTGTCGTTTGCGCAAAACGCACTGCCATAGGCAGCTTCGGAGGAGTATTCAAAGACGTTTCAGCGATTCAGCTGGGCACAGTGGTTGCCAAAGCTATCATGCAGGAAACCGGACTCAAACCTGAACAGATTGATGAAGTAATCGTGGGCAATGTCTGCGGAGCCGGACTGGGTCAAAATGTAGCGCGCCAGATTGCAATCCAGAGCGGATTACCGGTTGAGACACCTGCCTTTACGGTTAACAAAGTATGCGGCAGCGGAATGAAAGCCGTAGCCCTTGGCGCTGCCATGATAGCCATGGGCGATGCCGAAATCATCCTTGCCGGCGGAACGGAAAACATGAGCCAGATTCCATATATCCTGCCTGACGCCAGATGGGGAGCCAGAATGGGAGATAAGAACATGGTCGATCTCATGGTCCATGACGGCTTGACTGATATTTTCAACAAATACCACATGGGTATCACAGCAGAAAATCTGGCAGAGAAATTTGGCATCAGCCGCATGGAGCAGGATGCTTTTGCCGTTGCCAGCCAGAACAAAACAGAAGTTGCCATGACCGCTGGACGTTTTGCAGAAGAAATCGTGCCTGTCGTCATTCCACAAAAGAAAGGCGACCCGATTGTAATAAAAGATGATGAAATGCCACGCAAGGGTGTGACTCTGGAAAGCCTCGCCAAGCTCAGACCAGCCTTTAAGAATGACGGGACAGTCACTGCAGCCAACGCTTCCGGCATCAATGACGGAGCTGCACTTCTGCTGCTCATGAGCGAGGAGAAAGCTGCGGAACTGGGTCTGACCCCGCTTGCCAGTCTGGTTGACTATGCTTCGGCAGGAGTCGATCCTTCTGTCATGGGCTACGGTCCTGTGGGAGCCATCAGCAAAGTCCTCGGCAAAGCCAAATGGGACCTTAAGGATATTGAGCTGGCAGAACTGAACGAAGCCTTTGCCGCACAGTCCATTGCAGTGCTAAAGGGTCTGACCGAAGAAGGGATTGGCAGTCTGGACGAAGCAATCGTCAATGTCAATGGCGGAGCTATTGCATTGGGTCATCCGATCGGAGCCAGCGGCGCTAGAATTATCGTTACCCTATTACACGAAATGAAAAAACGCAAAGTAAAAAAAGGTCTTGCCTCGCTGTGTATCGGAGGCGGAATGGGAATAGCTTCCCTGTGGGAAATGAAATAAAAGGATAAGGATGAAATTATGCCAAACAAACTGACTCTCGATAAAAGCTTCTCACTGTTTGAAGAAGCCCAACGCTTGGTTCCGGGTGGTGTTGCAGGAATCCGCAGACCATATAATTTTGTTCCCGGCGAATACCCGATTTTCTTTGATAGAGCCAAAGGCAGCCATGTCATCGATGTGGACGGCAATGAATATATTGATTACTTATGTGCTTACGGACCAATAATCATAGGCTATGGAGAAGATGAGATCGATGAAGCAGTCTATCAGCAAATCAGACAGAAAGGATTTTGCTTCTCATTGACTCAGCCTATCCAAAACGTATTGATTGAGAAACTGATAGAAGTGGTTCCCTGCTGCGAAATGGCAGCTATTGTCAAAACCGGTTCGGATGCCACCACAATTGCAACCAGAGTTGCCAGAGCATTTACCGGGAAGACCAAAATCGCCCGCTGCGGTTATCACGGATGGCATGACTGGTGCGTGGAAGTCAAGGGTGGTATTCCCCCAAAGCTCTATGAAGATATTATAGAATTTCATTATAATGACCTGGACCAGTTGGAAAGCATCGTAAAACAAAATGCCACCGACCTTGCAGCAATAATAATCACTCCCGTAGGACACCCCTTGGCTCATGAAGTGGAAATGCCCAAACCGGGCTATCTGGAAGGAGTTCGCAGACTTGCAGATGAATATGGCGTGGTCCTGATTTTTGATGAAATCCGCAGTGGATTCAGATGTTCCATTGGAGGAGCTCAGAAATACTTTGGTGTGACTCCCGACCTTGCCACAATCGGCAAAGCTATGGCAAACGGTTATTCCATCAGTGCCCTGGTTGGGAAGAAAGACATCATGAGCGTGCTTGCAGACAAGGTGTTTCTTTCCTCTACCTTCTTCCCCAATAGCGATGCCCAGATTGCTGCGCTGAAAACAATAGAAATCCTGCAAAGAGATAACATCCTCGAAGCTATCCTGGAAAAAGGCAATTACTTCGGCAGGGCAGTGGAAAAAGTAGTAGCAGATTCAGGGTTGCCGGTAAACTTCAGTGGGGCTCCCTGGATGCCTTTTATCACCTTCCCCAAGGATGAAACAGGTCTGTATAAAAAACTCAGGAATGAATTCTATACCCAATTGATTAGACGCAAAGTGTTTTTACAGCCTTACCACCATGGTTATATCTGCTACAGACATAGTCAGGAGGATTTGGATTACACTGTCAAATCAATCAAAGAATCCCTGGACGAAATCAAATCTTTAGCCTGACGGAGTAGCGATGGCAAAATACATATTCGTGATGGGCGGAGTCCTTTCTTCATTGGGAAAGGGAATTGCCACTGCATCGATAGGACTGCTTCTCAAACGCATGGGATACAGGGTCTATCCTCAGAAATTTGACCCCTACCTCAATGTCGATCCCGGCACCATGAGTCCCTTTCAACACGGGGAAGTATTTGTCACAGACGATGGAGCTGAGACTGATCTTGATTTGGGGCATTATGAACGATTTGTGGATGTCTCTCTCACCCATTGGTCAAGTTCATCCGCCGGACAGATTTACGACAGCGTCATCAAAAAAGAACGCAGAGGCGATTACCTGGGAAAGACAGTCCAGGTTATACCTCATGTTACAAATGAAATCAAGGAAAGAATAACCAAACTTGATAAGGAATATGATATCATCATATCAGAAATCGGAGGAACGGTTGGCGACATTGAAAGTCTGCCTTTTCTGGAAGCAATTCGCCAGTTACGTCTGGACTTGGGATATGAAAACACCTTGTATATCCTGTTGACCTACGTTCCCTATATCCGTTCTGCCGGTGAACTCAAGACAAAACCTACCCAGCACAGCGCTTACAAGCTGAGAGAAATAGGTATTCAGCCTGACCTCTTGCTGTGCCGTTCCGAGACTGTTTTTGACGAAGATATCTATAGCAAAATCGGTCTCTTTACAAACGTCCATCGTAAGAATGTCTTTAATGCAATTGACGTGGACAGTGTTTATAAGGTTCCTTTGGTCTATGCCAAGGATGGGATGCCGGAAGTCATCTGTAAGCATCTGGGATTGCCTGTGAAAACAGTGGATCTCCAGGATTGGGAGCAATTTATCCGCAACATCCTTTCGCCTGAAGATTGCGTTCATATAGCTGTCTGCGGTAAATATGTCAAACATCAGGATGCCTATAAAAGTGTGGAAGAAGCTCTGGTGCATGCTGCTGCTTATCATAAACTCAAACTGGAGATACGCTGGGTTGATTCTGAAAAGACATACCTGCCTTCTGAATTGGATATTGAACTGCAGGGGATTGACGGAATCCTTATTCCCGGCGGCTTTGGCATCAGAGGAATCGAAGGGAAAATCACTATCGCCCAATATGCCCGAGAACACAACATCCCCTATTTTGGCATATGTCTGGGCATGCAGGTTGCAGCAATAGAGCTTGCCCGCCACAAGTGCGGATTGGATAAGGCAAACAGCTCCGAATTTGACGCCGACACTCCTTATCCTGTGATAGATTTGATGAAAGACCAGCAATATCTGGAAAAAATGGGCGGAACCATGCGTCTGGGAGCATATCCCTGTCTCGTTGCCAAAGATACACTTGCCCTGAAGATATACGAAGCTGAGGAGATTTCTGAAAGGCATCGGCATCGTTATGAATTCAATAACGACTTCCGGATCAAGCTCTTTGAGCAGGGTGTGGTTTTTTCCGGCACTTCTCCTGATGGTATGCTGGTTGAAATAATGGAGTATCCCGAAAACGACTTTTATATCGGGGTGCAGTTCCATCCTGAGTTCAAATCAAGACCCGCCAAACCACAACCTGTCTTTAGGGAGTTTATAGCAGCAGCAAGAGCGTATAAAGGTAAAAGATAGTTTCTGCTTGACAAAAAGCTGCTCAAAAAAGATTTGAACAAATACATACGTGCTGAAGTGGTGAAATTGGTAGACACGCTAGTTTCAGGGACTAGTAAGCGATGCGCTTGTGGGGGTTCGAGTCCCCCCTTCAGCACCAACCTTTTTATAGCTAGGTAATCTCTCTTTAGTAATCTCTTTCAGCCAACTCACTCCAGCGTTGAAGCGCAATGGCAATAGTCTCTTTTAAGGTCTCTATCTTCGAGCCAATCAATTGATAGTCCGTGAAAGATAACTTATCCTGTTCATTTTTGAGCATTTGTTCCTGATCAGCCAGTTATTACCGCTTTTATAAGCAATTATAGTTCCGCCCTGCCTGTTCCAGGTTTTAATATTTTCAATTGCTGCGGGACTCAGATCGGGAG
>DAHVPA010000119.1 GCA_027318525.1 Candidatus Cloacimonadota bacterium
GATAGGGTCTGAGCTGGACGGTCTGGATGGGTTTTTCATCAATTCTGCCCAGCGCCAGAGTGTCTCCCATCTTAAAGTTGCCGCCCTCCATCAGGACCATATTGTATTCAATCAGGACTTTGCCCGTGAAGAACATAAAGGCGTCGCGGAACTGCTTTATTTCGTAACGTGACTTTTTCTTGCGTTCGACCACGCGCTGTTTGGTGATGAGTTTGGTTTCCTCTTTACGCAGCCAGGTGGCTGGTTTGACCACGACCTTTTCATTGTAGGGTTCGACCACCCGGATGAGGGATTCATGTTCGATGTGCATGCGTTCCAGCTCTTTGCTGACAAAGACAGCACGGACTTTAAAATCATCCCATTCCCTTTCGGCATTACTGACTTCGAGCAGGGATTTTTCCTGCGAGAACTTTTCGATAATGGTTTTGAGGTCAGCAGGCACAGTTTGGGTGGAGAGGATATTCATGTCATTATAGATGCGGGCTTTGAACTTTTCAAACATCTCATGGCGGAGTTTGTTCAAGGCAAATTCCAAATCTGCCTGGAAAGGTAAAAAAGCGCTGTCTGCAGCAGCTTTAAGAGCATAGAAGGAATTTCGGTTAATCGCGTCTGCCAGATGTCCCATGGCTTTTTCTCGGACCTCGTCGTCAATTCTGAACCGAGCCAGTAAAAAGTGGGTTTCCATCAGCTGGGGATTGACTTCCAGGGCTTTTTCAGCATAACCGATGGCTTTGGCTTTCCTGCCTGAGCAATAGGCAGACCAGGCTGCAGCCAGATAAGCAATGGCGCAATTGACGGGAAAATCGGCTCTGGCAAAGAGGGCTGCATTAACAAAAGCCTGCTCTGCCAGCTCCAGATCAACCAGCTCGAGGTCACTATTGTAAAAGCCCAGGCGCAGAATCCCGACCAGCATATAGAAACGCCATTCAGAGCGGAATCCGGCCGAGGTCTGGTCTCCATTAATGGCGATATCGGCTTCTGCCAAAGCGAGCCTGTAATCCTTGTGGATAAAGGCATTGCGCGCTTTGTCGAAGTGATTGAAGGCAAGGGTCTGCTCAGGGCTGTCGGTATTAAGGGTGAGGACGCCCAGCCCTTCATTCATGTGACCTAACCGCATCAGCTTGTCAGCCCACGCCCAATGGAAGCCGGCAGTCATATCCGGAAATGATTCGTCCGTGTTATCCGGAAAATACTGCAACCTTGCAAAGAGGGGAGAGCCTTCCAAATCGTGACGGCTAAGCTGTTCCAGGATAAAAACCCTGTTTTGTTTCAGGCTGGCTGGATCGGCAATCAAATCCAAAACGCTTTGAGCAGCTTCAAACATGATGCCGTTGCTGCCATCCTGAGCGGTGGCGATAAAGTGTTTGTCTTTCAGGTAATCATGATAAGTGTAATCCGGATTAAAAACGTAGTAAGACAAAACGTCACTCCTTACAAAATCTATCCAACTGCTATTCTGAGAAAACCTGATAAGCCGCCATCAGAAACGGACTTCCAATTGCATCGAGGTATCGGTGAAACGCAGCATGATGTTGCGCTTTTCCTGCTTGAAATTATACAGATGGGCATCGACAAAAGCATCTGCCACGGACATCAAAAGCACAGTTCCCATCCACCAATAGTCGCTGCGGAGCTCTTCCCGGTAAGAATCACGACGTGTTTCATAAGTCTGCAATAGCAGATCGTCATTCCCGACGTTGTCCATCAGGTCCTGATAATGCCCTGCTTTATCCGCATCATGCACAGCCAGGGTGACCAGATAAGCCTGTAAACCTGCCACCAGTCCAGCTTTTAGATAGGATTGGTTGTAAAGCTGACCTCCGCCCGGGACAATTGCCGAATACAGCATGGCACGTGTGGGCTGTTTGGTTAACTCCACTGCTGCCAATCCGCTCAGGCAGAACAGCATTACAAGCAGTGCAGGCAGTGCTTTGTGCATCAGCAAATCCTTTCCCTGAGAGAAAGCAGAAAGAGGGGCAGCATAATCTCGTGATGCCCGATAAAGTAATATCCCTTTCCGCCGGATGATACGGGACGTTGCACAACATTGGTTTGCGGTCTGTATTGCATATACATATCGAACACAGCAGTGGTGAAGTCCTTAAGCGGATTGCCCAGATTGCGCACGACGGAGATGGCTTTCAGAAACACTTCCGGGATGATGACTCCGGAACCCATGTTGATAAAAACACCGCCGTCGTTCAGCGCTTTGACCAGATTGCAGAAGATGCGAAAGTCCCTGAGGCTGCATTCACCAATGGCTGCACCATCGGCAGATGCATGTTGATGTATTATGTCGGTGCCGAGAGCGACATGAACAGTCACGGGCACATTATACTCGTATGCTTTGGCAAGCAGAGAAAATTCCTTGTTGGGAGCGGATGCAGCCAAAGCTTTACCAATGGCTTCTCCGTAACCGAGCTGTTCCCGGGCTGCCTGTTTAATCAGATTATTGATGCCGTCAGCCGTATCGGATGCCATACCAAAGGAGCCATATTCCAAGGCGGAAGCCACATCTTCACTGGTCTTGCCCAGAGTGGCGATTTCATAATCGTGAATAACCACAGATCCGTTGACGGCAATGCCTTGGATAGCTCCCAGCCGCATCATTTCAATGATCAGGGGTGAGATTCCGCATTTGATAACGTGTCCGCCCAAGCCTAGCAGAATGGGTTTGCCACGGTGGAAAGCATCTTCGCAAGATGAAAGCAGAGCTTTCATATCCTGCGCTTTGAGGAGGTCGGGAGCGCATTGCCAAAAAGAGTTGAGGCTGGTGTCACGGACTTTGGCAAAGAGGGATTCCTCCACCTTGCTGAGGCGTTCGGAAGCCTTGTAGGTCTTCAGATTAGTAAGGTCGATTTCTCCGTATTTTCCCATGACGGCGTATTCAATTCAGGACTTTGGCTGCTTTCCAATAGCGTTGCTGTTCGCTAAAAATGCAGCCGCAATAGGTCTGGCGATACATGCCTGCTTCTCTGGAAAGGTCGATGCCTTGTTGCCAGAGTGGACGCCAGTCCTGATAATAGAAGTCAATGCCGAATTGGTTTGCCAGACGTTCTCCCACTTCCCTGATTTCGTCATGTTTCTGGTATTTACTATACAGCAGTGTGGTGGTAAAGGCATCAAACTGCTGTCCCATGGCTATCTGAGCCGTCCTCAGCAAACGCAAATCATAACAGCTGGCACAGCGGTCGGTGCTTTGGGAGCCGGTGGCTTTCAGATACATCTCAAGGTCGTATTCATCCTGCCAGATAACAGGGATATTTTCCTTTGCGGCAAAGTCTTTGAGCGTATCACGACGCTTGATATATTCCGTGTAGGGATGGATATTGGGATTGAACCACAACAGGGTGACATCCCACTGCTTTTTCAGCTCCTGCAAGGGAGCTATCAGGCAGGGTGCACAGCAGGTGTGGACCAGTAATCTTTTAGCGGACATAGTGAGGCATATCCTCCGGTAGTTCTATAGACATTTCCACAACGCCGGCAACCTTTCCATCCAGAAACCAGGGCTGCTGGTGGATAAGCTTGCGGACGCCGTGCTTTTCAATCGTGTAGGTATTGGCTTTGCCTGTATCCAGCATAGTCAGGATTTTCTGCCAGGATTCCGGTTTGTGACAATCCTTAAGGCTGTGACCGATTAGAGCAGCTCCGCCTTCATTGGCAAAGGTGACACAAGCCTTGTCGTTCATGGCAACCACCACTCCCTGTCTGTCGCAGACGGTAATGGCAGCTGGAAATTCCTTTATCCAGTCAAAACCCATATTTATTCCCATAATGTCAGGATTTAATTCTTCTAATATTCTTTAAGCACTGCATTGGCGACGATGCCGCGCTGAATCTGGTTTGTGCCTTCGTATATCTGCAGAATCTTGGCGTCACGCATGCGCTTTTCGAGCGGATATTCCTTCATATAGCCATAACCGCCGCAAACCTGCACTGCATCAGTCGTGACCTTCATGGCAACGTCCGATGCGAAGTATTTGCACATGGCGCTTTCCTTGGAATAACTGCGCACACCAGCATCAATCATTCGGGCTGTCTGCATCACCAAAGCTCTGGCAGCCTCAATCTGGGTCGCCATATCAGCCAGCATGAACTGCACAGCCTGGAAAGCGGAAATCGGTTTGCCGAACTGGATGCGTTCATTGGCATATTTGGCGGCATACTCAAAAGCTCCGCGAGCCACGCCCACAGCCTGGGCACCCACCATCGGACGTGATTTGTCAAAAACCTTCATGGCGGTGATGAATCCGGTGCCTTCCCTGCCCAGCAGGTTTTCTGCCGGAACGGCGCAGTCTTCAAAGACCAGTTCACGGGTCGCATTGGCGCGGATACCCATCTTGTTTTCCTTTTTGCCAAAGCTGAATCCGGGCGTATCTTTTTCCACGATAAAGCAGGAGCAGCCGCGTGGACCCTTGGACTTGTCGGTCATGGCAAACACGGTATAGATGCCTGCTTCGCCGCCATTGGAAATCCATTGTTTGGTGCCGTTGAGGATATATTTATCGCCTTCCTTTCGGGCACTGGTCTGCATATTGGCAACATCGCTGCCGGCATTGGCTTCGGTGAGTCCGAAAGCAGCCAGTTGTTCTCCTGCGGCAATCATGCCCAGGTATTTCTTTTTCTGTTCTTCGCTGCCGGCAATCAGGATGGGATACATGCCCAGCCCCGTTACGCCGAAAGCCAGGGAAATACCCATATCCACAGCGCAAAGCTCTTCCGTCACTATGGCAAGGTCTGCCACCTTACCGCTGATTCCGCCGTATTCTTCAGGTATGAGGACGGCAAAAAGGTCGCTCTGGCGCATCACTTCCACGATATCCCACGGGAAGATGCCTTCTTCGTCATATTTTTCGCTCAGGGGAGCCATTTTTTCCACTGCTATGCGGCGCGCTATATCACGCATTTCTTTTTGTTCATCGGTCAGAAAATATTCCATGAGTCAAACTCCTTGTTCCATTCAACTTAGTTTTCAGTGTGTAAAAGCAGAGTCCAAAGGTGAGGATTTCTGTCAATTAAAAAGTCGGTAAAGGTTGACTGATTCACTTTTTGATTGCTGTTGAACAGAATTCAGAGGCAGGCAAGGTCAAAATCAGCTCTTGCCCTTTCACCCGGAGGGGTCATCGTGGGGAAAGCCCTCGATAACCCCTCGATGACCCCTCGCAGCGATTATGGATGAAAACTAAGGAAGCAGTTTTGACAAAGGGAAAGCGTTAAACGGGCACAAAAAAAGGACCAGCCGGAGCCAGTCCTGTATATGGAGTTTTTCTGAGCTTTATAACCAGTGAAAAGGACGGTAAAACCGCCAGCCATAGTTGTAATGAAGGACGACGACTGGTGCCTTATACCATTTGATGCGTTTCATGGAATAGGTGTTGATGGTGTGGCTGTCATGGTCAATCACGCCGCGCAGTTCCACATAGACGCGCTTGCCGTTGTTGCCATAACGGGCAACCAGTTTCCGGGCAAGGCGGTTACCCAGCCTGTCGAGATGATAATAGACCTTGTCGCCATTGGCTTTGCGGATCATGACTCCATAACCTCTGTTCGGACAATCGTCAGAGCAATAGGAAGTATAGTCGTCAGGGTCTGAATCGTGCCCGTTCAGCAAACCACTGCTGCCATGCCTGTGCGTCATCCGTGAATTGGGGACGAGATAGCCTTCTAAATCGCGAATTTCATCCTGATAGGTAAAGCTGTAATAAAAGACAGGTCTGATGTAGGTATAACGCCAGGGACGCCAGTAATGCCGGTAAGGATGACTCCAGCTCACTCCGAACCAGGGTTCCGCACCATACCAGTCATAGACGGGATAATAATAATAGCTGTCCACAAAGGGAGTCCAATAATTCCAATCGGAAAAATAGGTGATGCCGAA